>JAPYSK010000012.1 GCA_029936515.1 Candidatus Thioglobus sp. | reverse complement strand
TGGGCGAACCTCCAAAAAATATCCCATTAATTTCTCACGCATTTATGAAAAATCCATTGATTGCTATTGCTCATCCTGAAAATGAACTTCTAACTAAGAACAAAGTCACAATTAAAGACTTAGCCAAAGAAACCTTACTTACAAGAGAAGTTGGATCGGGTACGCGTATTACAATTGAACGTTTTACAGGTTTAAATTTTAATTCAGATATTCAGATTAACTCAAATGAAGCTATTGTAGAAGCAGTCCAAGCTGGCCTTGGAATTGGATTTGTTTCTATGCATTCTGTAAACCTTCAGCTAAAAAATCAAATCATTAAGCAACTCAATGTTGAACCATTTCCTATTGTTAGGCAGTGGCATATAGTTCATCATGCAGAAGCAGAGTTATCGCCAATTGCAAGGCAATTTAAGAAGTTTGTTATTGATAATACTCAGGTTGAAAAATATCTATAAATCAGGTGCGATATTCTGCATTAATTTTAACGTAGTCGTATGAAAGGTCAGTTGTCCATACGCTTTCAGTGGTGTTGGCATCACCTAGATCAATTCGAATTGTTATTTCAGATTTTTGCATTTCCGCGCTACCTCGACTCTCAGTGTAATCAAGGCTTGGTTCACCAGAGGCAATAATCTGCAACTTATTCAAATAGATATCAATATTTTCAATAGAGATCCCAGTAACCTTTGAACGCCCTACTGCAGCTAAAATCCTACCCCAATTCGCATCACTTGCAAATAATGCTGTTTTGACTAATGGAGAATGTGCAACTGTATATGCAACTTCTAAACAATCTTTAGTTGAGGCAAGACCGCCAACTTTTATTTCTACAAATTTAGTTGCGCCTTCACCATCCTTAACAATCATCTGTGCAAGTACTTTCGTTATTTCATTAAGTGCATTTTGAAATTCATCTTTACATTCATCTAATTTAACGCCAGATTGATTTGTAGCACTTAAAGTACATGCATCATTTGTTGAAGTATCGCCATCAACTGTAATCCGATTAAAGGATTGATCTACTGCTATAGCTAGACATTCTTGTAACTCTTTTTGAGAAGCTCCTATATCTGTAAAAATAAAACTCAGCATTGTTGCCATATCCGGGCGAATCATTCCAGAGCCCTTTGCAATTCCAGATAAGGTAACTTCTTTTCCAGAAAATTTAATTTTTTTAGAATAGTATTTTTCAAATAAATCAGTTGTCAAAATTCCTTTAGCAACATCTCTAATTGAATCAATTGCTAGTTGACTTACTGCCCTAGGAATACCTGATTCAAAATTTGATAAATCTATTTGCTTACCTATTACACCTGTCGAAAACGGTAAAACCTCCTCAGCTTTAATATCAAGTTCATTAGCCAAAACTTCACAAGACCTTAGAGTATTTACAATTCCCTCTTTACCTGTTCCAGCATTGGCATTACCACTATTAATTAATAATGCTCTAGGAAAATTTTGTAAATGATTTTTAGCAACAAGTACTGGAGCAGCACAGAAAATATTTTGGGTAAAAACTGCCGCTGTAACACTACCTTTAGTCAATGATATGACCGACAAATCCAAATCATCATTGTTTTTTATGCCTGCATTAATTGAAGCACAATATATTCCTTCAACATTTAACAAAGGGCTCTTCATTTGTAATAATAAAACTCAACTAAATAATTAGAGATTTTACTGACAAGATAACTTGAAATGAATTATATTTTTTGAGAAGGTTATAGGGTGCTCTTGTAATAAATTATTACTCATTTGCTACATTTTAAATTGTAGCAAATGAGATAACTTACGTTAATCAGCTACTGGCAATTCTCTTATTGTGCCAAACCCAATAACCAAACATGCTGAAAGTGAACAGATACTGAACAATAAACTGTATCCATTCAGGCTTAGAATACCAACCAAATAGCACATGAAATGGAATGCCAAAAATACCGTCTTTATGACTCAATAATGTATTTGAAACATTAAAAGCCTTATTATAAATATAATTGTCTGACATAATCATGCCATAACCTTTCAGAGCTGAAAAGCCCTCATGTATAGAATAGCCCAACAAAAACCCAGCTTGCAAAATAAGATAGGCTAAAGTAATCTTAAATAAAAGCGATAAATTTATCTTAACTAAAGAATAGAATATCAATATAGATAGAATTAAAGCCGATACAATTCCCATACTAACAACTTCAAATGGATATTTGCCTGCAAATGAAAAGATAGCAATCTCAGTGCCTTCACGCGCAATAATGATAAGTGAAATCCAAAACAAAGCGTTTGAAGAAATATTCTGACCCACTTGATTTTCAATGTATTGTGACATGTGGCTTCCATGACGAATCATCCAAACAATAAAAAACGACACAAGCAATAAAGCTACCAAACTAGCAACACTTTCCCATAGTTTTGTTAAGCTTGAGACACCGCCCAAATATTCAGAAAATAAACTTAATAACAAGCCCAGAATGACAGAAATAATTAAACCTACAACACTTCCTTGTATAACTTTATTTTTTAAATGTTCTTGGTTAATTGAAGTTATATATTTCAAAGTAATAGCAATTAAAAGAAAGGCTTCTAATCCTTCTCTAAATCCCATAATAAAGCTTGGCATTTGTGTCATTATATTTTCCTTAAATGTTTATAAAATATCATCACTAATATTGCCTTAAATTATAAATGCAAATAATAATGATTCGCATTATTATATACAAAAAAAATATGTTTATAAACAAATAGGAAATAAAATATTTTGGTAGGCTTACAGCTAAAAAAGATACTTATTATTGAATTACAGGTAATTCATCTGCAGCTCTAATACTAAGCCATTCAGGACCATCATCAGTAATAACAATATTTTCCTCATGAACCATTTCTTTCCCTGGAAGGAATGCCATTCCTGGTTCCAGTGTTAAAACGACACCTGGTTCAAGAACAGTGTTATCAGTTGCGGTGTTTGAAGGCCATTCGGTCAGTTGCATTCCTAAGCCATGGCCTAGCCTACCAACGGTATTACCTAATGCGCCACCTTTTTGCAAAACGTCATTCATTGCATTAAAAACGTCTGAAGTTGTGTTGCCAGCTTGGCATGCCTTAAAGCCTGCCTCAGTGGCCTCATAGGCAACTCTATATGCCTTTTTAGCTTCATCACATATATAACCAAAGGCATAGTTTCTATCAAAGTCACAGTAATAACTATCAAATACCGAACCAGTATCAATAATAAACAGATCGCCCTCTTCAATGATTTTCTCTGTTGGCCCCATAATGATTGAGCCATAGCCATCTTTACCTGAACCTGATACTATATAAGGTGAATCGTCTGCACCTAGAGCAAGAAGGCACTGTTTAAAGCGCTGACAATTCTCACGCTCACTTTCACCTACCCTAAGAAGACCCTCTAGTTCTATAAAGCCTTGAGAAGTTAGCTGGCAAATGTGCCTTATCTTAGCAATTTCAGCTACTGACTTAACGAAACGAATCTTTCTGAGTATTTTGTTTGCATCTTTAATCTCTACACCTGACAAAGAACTGATTAGGTATTCGTAATCACCTAATGGCATTCTTAGTGTACTTTCAAGAGTTTTAGGAACTCCGAGGCATTTGTTCTTTCCAATTAAAGAGTTAATTTTAGATAGTAGCATGCTAATACCATCATCTTTCGGGTTAGGTGAAGTCCAGGTTTGAATATCATCAATCCATGTCTCTCTCATTCCTGATTCACCAATTGTTGGAATAATGGCTTTTGGTTTTCCATCACTTGGAATTAAAACATACCAAGGGCGAGTTGGACTCTGGAAGAATTGTGTTTTAAATCCAGTGTAGTATTCAATGTCAACTTGAGTCGTTAATAAAATAGCATCCATCTTTGAATCAAACATAAGTTTCTGAATCTTATTAAGCCTGTTTTCGTATTCAGAAACTTCAAAGCCTCTACTTGGAATAATCATAACTCGCTCCTATTAAATCAGACACCCCTCATAACCTCTTCTGAGGACCTTCCAACTAATTGTTTATACATTGTTTCATCAGTATCACCCTCAGTTCCAAAAAAAAGAATTCTCGAATTCTCATTAAGCATTAGCTTACTTTTGAGAGTGTCGTCATTGGTTGCTATCAGGAAGCCTGCCAATCCAGCAACTGCAGACTCTCCAGCAATGATTGGTTTGTCTCTATTAGCGAGAAGTTGCATAGTTTTAGAAATTGAATCATCTTGTATGCTTAAAAAATGTGGAACATAACTCTTAAGTATAGACCACGCTAACAGTGAAACTTCACCGCAAGCAAGTCCTGCCATCACTGTATCTAAATCTCCATGGACTACTGTCGGCTCACCATTAACTGCACTTTGAAATAGGCAGTCTGCGTTTGTTGGTTCAACAACGACAAAGATTGGTGGACAATCCAGACTCTCTACTAAATAAGATACTACCGCAGCTGGAAATCCTCCGACTCCTCCTTGTAAAAAAACATGAGTTGGCACTTCTTCCATTTGCTTCATGGCCTCATCAACCATCACTGTGTAACCCTGCATAACGTCTTTTGGAATATCTGTATAACCCTCATAAGAGGTGTCAGATACTACATAGTAACCGTTAGACTCAGCGACATCAGCTGCAATATGAACTGATTCATCATAGTTACCTTTGATTCGATTCACGATAGCGCCGTATTTAGCGATCGCTTCTTCTCTAACAACACTCACAGTACTATGGATATAAATCTCACAATTGCATCCAAATTTTTGAGCACCCCAAGCTACCGATCTTCCGTGATTGCCATCGGTTGCACAACACACCGTAATCTTTGAGGTTATCTCTGAATACGTACCTGCAATTAAATCAGAAGATTTTGCCTCAATGCCTTGCTCTTTTAATTTTTTAATTAAAAGATTGGCTACCGCATAAGCCCCTCCCAATGCCTTAAAGCTTTTAAGAGAGAATCGGTGACTTTCATCCTTATAGGCTATTAAAGAAACGCCACTATCACTTGCTAAATCAGATAGCGAGTGTAATGGAGTGGACTCATACCTATCCCACGAACTAATCTCTTTATTGGCTAGCTCAAATGACTCAAGGCTCAAAATATCTTGATACCTATAGTCAGATCCAGCTTGAATATTTAAATTCTCGAAGTGTCGTGTTGAATGAATTAGGTGTTTATATTGATGAATCATAATTATAAAAATATTTAGTAGGTGTAGTATTAATTGATATAGTTAATAAATTTTTTAAGAAATTCTTTAGTTCGTCTCTCTACTGGATTTGAAAAAATACTTTCAGGTTTTCCAGACTCCACAATCTGACCACCTTCAAAAAATAGCACTCTTTCAACAAATTCACGTGCAAAATTCATTTCATGAGTAACGGTTAACATTGTTGTATCAGAATCCAGTTAAAGATAAATACAATAATAACTCCAAAGTAATACTTTATACCTTAGGTGTATTGTCTTGTGTCAATTGTCGCCTTTCAATTGTAATTGATGCAATTGCCACTAAGACTATTCCTATAGCCTGGATAGACGTAATTGAGTCCGAGTATACAATAAAGCCAATAATCAAAACCATAAGAGGTTCTGAATAACCAACATTTGCTGTTCTAGTAGGACCATACCTTCTAACAGCAATATGATAAAAGAACATTCCAGATGCAAATAATGTGCCTGAAATTAGCGATAAGATTATGCCTTCACTAGCAGGCCAAGAAATACCTGATTCATTCAAAAACAAAGCCAAAAACATAAGCATTGGTATAAGAGTTGTAAATTTAACTATTTCCCAGTTTCTAAGGCTACTAACTTTTGGAGTCAGGAAAAATATTAGTGAAAGAGATATTGCTGAAAGTAACGAAAGCACTATTCCAATTACCAGCGTGTAGACGCCTTCAGAGCTTTGTGAAATTGCCACAATACCTATAGTCGCTAATATAAACATCACAATAGTAGTGAAATCGAGCGCTCTTCTTTTTGAAAAAGATACCATTAAGTAGGTTATTAAAGGGTAGGTAAATAAAATAACACTTGCAAGGCCTACTGACATATATTTAACTGCCTCAACAAAGAACCATGACTGAATACCAAATAAAAATGAAAGAATTATCAACCAAAAGCCAATCTTGTGCTTTTTAATTTTAGTAAAAGAAAAAAAACTTTTTGTGACTATTAATGAAGAACAAAAAGTTGTGGCAAATCGAATAAATAAAAATAAAAAAACACTCACCTCAAAAGAGTATATTAAAGGCAATATACTGATATTTAGCGCGTAAAAAAATGAAGATAAAAGTGCGAATCGAACAATGAACATCTTGACCCCAAGTCAATAAAAATTCTTAAAACAGATTTTATAATATGAAATTTATAGTAAATTTAGTTCATTTCAAGTGAGAACTGGTATTTTTTTTGCCAAATCTTTAACACATTAGTATATCATTGCCGCTTCATTTTATCTTAAGGAGAGAGGATGACCTTTGATGCAAATATAATTGCCCCAGCACTTGGTGTTTTAGGGCTTTTGATAGTTGTCATTATTTACCAATGGATTAAAAAACAACCAGGTGGCAGTGGTGCCGTTGAAAAAATTGGTGAACAAATTCATATTGGTGCTATTGTTTTTATGAAACGAGAATATCAAATGCTTGGCATGTTTGCATTAGTTTTACTTGTCCTACTTTACTTTTTTCTTGGCTGGGAAAGTGCATTATGTTTTCTGGTAGGTGCTGTTACATCAGCTACTGCTGGCTATATTGGCATGAATACAGCAACTATTGCTAATGTAAGAACTGCCCAAGCAGCTCATGATAAGGGTAGCTCCTCAGCACTTACTGTTGCTTTCTTTGGTGGCTCTGTAATGGGTCTGTCAGTTGCCGCACTTGGTCTCTTAGGATTAGGTGGTTTATATTACTTTTTTGGTGAAACACACTCAGAAGCACTACATGGCTTTGCAATGGGTGCCTCAGTTGTAGCACTATTTTCTCGTGTCGGTGGCGGTATCTTTACTAAGAGTGCCGATGTTGGTGCAGATTTAGTTGGTAAATTAGAGGCAGGCATTCCTGAAGATGATCCTCGTAATCCAGCAGTTATTGCTGATAATGTTGGTGATAATGTTGGTGATATTGCTGGTATGGGTTCAGACATTTTTGAGTCATACTGTGGATCAATGATTGCAACCATTGCAATCGCTTCAACCCTTTCAGCTATGGCTTTAGATAAGCTTGGTGGAAATCAAAGTGAATTAATGTTTTTACCGCTCGCGCTAGCATCATTAGGCTTAGTATGTTCAATCATCGGAATTATTTTTGTAAAGATGTCTTCAAACAAGTCACCTGAATCTGCCCTCAGAGTGGGTACGATTGGTTCGGCGATTCTTTTTATTATTACTTCTTATTTCTTAATTGATCAGCTTGAAGTTGCCAATAATATTTGGGCAGCTGTTCTAATGGGAAGCTTAGGTGGAATCATAATTGGCCTCGTTACAGAGTACTACACAGCAGGAAAACCAATTAGAGATATTGCTGAGGCTGGAAAAACTGGCGCAGCTACTGTAATGATTAAAGGATTGGCAATTGGTATGCAGTCCGTTGTAATTCCTGTCTTGATGATTTGTTTGATTATTTATGTTGCTAACCTTTTTGTTGGATTATATGGTGTTGGTATTGCTGCTATTGGAATGCTTGCAACTGTTGGTATGACTATGGCGATTGATGCTTATGGCCCTATAGCGGATAATGCTGGTGGTATTGCCGAGATGGCTGGATTAGGGGAAGACACTCGTAAGATTACTGACTCTCTTGATGAGCTTGGTAACACTACTGCAGCAATTGGAAAAGGCTTTGCAATAGGTGCAGCAGCTCTTGCGGCTCTTGCAATTATTACAGCCTATACTGAAACAGTTAGCGCCAACTCTACTGACTTCATACTTCAGTTAAATAGTGCGGAAGTTTTAATTGGATTGTTTATTGGTGGAACTATTCCGTTCTTAATAGCCTCTCTAACTATGACAGCTGTAGGTGATGCTGCTTTCGAAATGATCGAAGAAGTAAGAAGGCAGTTTAAAGAGATTAAAGGACTCCTTGAAGGTAAGGCTGAACCTGATACTGCTAAATGTATCGACATCGCTACAACTGCTGCACTTAAAAAAATGATTCTTCCAGGCGTTATTGCGGTAGCAGCACCGGTATTAGTTGGCTTTTTAATTAGCCCTCAAGCGCTTGGTGGAATGCTAGCTGGTGCACTTCTAGGTTGTGTTCTAATGGCCCTTATGATGGCTAATGCAGGTGGAGCATGGGACAACGCTAAAAAGTATGTTGAAAAAGGAAACTTTGGCGGTAAAGGCACCGATGTTCATGCAGCAACCGTTGTTGGTGATACTGTTGGCGACCCTTTTAAGGATACCTCAGGACCATCAATGAACATTCTTATAAATGTAATGGCCATAGTTAGCTTGGTTATTGCGCCCTTATTGTAAATAATGACTAAATCAGCCCTGCCTTTCTGGTGGGGTTGACTCACTCAATTAATTGCGCCAAAAAGCCTTGTGGAAAAGAGCAATTATTGTCAGTACCTCTAAGCGACCTACCAGCATAGAAAAACTCAAAATCCACTTAGCAGTATCATTTAAAGCCCCATAATTTTCTGCAACACTTCCCAAACCTGGCCCAAGATTATTCATTGTTGCTGCAGTTGCAGAGTAAGCGGTTACTTGGTCTAGCCCAGTAAACATTAACAACATTAAAATGAGTACAAAAGAAATTGCATAAAGAGAAAAGAAGCCTAGCACAGATATGAGAGATTTTTCATTAAGACTTGCTCGATTTAATTTCACACTAATTTGAGCATTAGGACGAATAAACTTATTTATTTCTTTCATCCCCAATCTAAACATGATCAATATTCTAACAACCTTAATGCCACCACCAGTAGAACCGACGCAGGCACCAATAAAACTTACCATTATTAGAAAAACAGGAATTGCAGCTGGCCAACTACTAAAATTTTGTGATGAAAATCCGGTTGTTGTTGCTATTGATACAGTTTGAAACAAACTATGCCTAATAGTCTCACTATTAGAGCCATATTCTGAGTTTAAACTAAGTGCTATCAAAACTATGATTGAAGAACAAATCAGAACCATTGCATATGCTTTGAATTCAGAATCCTTTATGTAGTCCATTAATGAACGGTTATTCCATGCAACAAAGTGCAGGGAAAAATTAATTCCCGCTAAAAACATAAAAAACATTGCGATTATTTCAATAGAAACTGAGTTGAAATAACCAATTGAACCGTCATGAGTTGAAAATCCACCAATAGCGACTGTGGAGAAACTATGACTAATAGCATCAAAGATTGACATTCCTGATAAAAAGTACCCTATTGCACATAGAAGAGTCAATGAAACATATATCTTCCAGAGTGCTATTGCTGTGTTTCTTAGTTTTGGTGTCAGTCTGTCCTTAGCTATACCGCTTGACTCTGCATGATAAAGTTCCATTCCTCCAACACCCAAAAGCGGAAGAACGGCCACTGCAAGAACAATAATTCCCATTCCGCCTAGCCATTGTAGCTGTTGTCGATAAAAGAGTATGCTTTTGGGTAGATCATCTAACTGACTTAATACCGTAGCTCCAGTGGTAGTAAGGCCCGACATTGATTCAAAAAATGCACTAGAAAATGATAAATTATTAATTGAATCAGTTATAAGGAGAGGAAGCGTTCCAAATAGTGACAATACTATCCAAAAACAAACAACAATAAGAACACCCTCTCTAAGACGAAAATCTTTCTTTATAGCTCTAAAGGGAAACCATAAAATAAAGCCACCAAAAATTGTAAGAGCAAATGAAAATACAAAAGAAAGGTACTCTCCTTCAGAATATATGAAATCAACAATTATTGGTGGCACTTGGGCCATGCTAAAAATCATAAGCAGGAGGCCTATGGTTTTAGAAACTATACTTAACTGCATTTAACTCTTACCTTTTATTGTTTTAGATTTTAAATACTTATTATTCATTCTCTGAAAACAAAGACTCAACCTGATGGATTTTTGAAACATCCATCAGCATCATTAATACATGGTCACCTTCCTCAATAACCAATTTTTTAGAGCCCATCAGCAGTTCATTATTCCTAACGATAGCGCCCACAACAACCCCATCAGGTAAAGATAAATCTTTTATCATTACTCCAACCACCTCAGATGAATTCTCGTCACCATGAACGATAATTTCTATAGCCTCAGCCTTACCATGCTGTAAAGAGTGAACCTTCATGCAGTCACCCTTTCTAATGTTTGACAAAATACCACCAACCGTTATTTGGTCAGGAGAGACAACAATATCTACGTCGCCACTTTGCTCTGCTAAGGCAGTGTAAACGTCTCTTTTTACAAGCGCAATCGTTTTATGTGCCCCTAAACGCTTAGCTAAAATTGACACTATAACGTTTACTTCATCAGAATCAGTTAGAGCCAAAAATAAATCTGTATTTTCAATACCCTCTTCTTTCAATAAATCCTCATCTGAAGCACTTCCTTGCAACACTATGGTGTTATTTAATTCCTCAGCTAAAAACATCGCCCTTTCTTCATTCAGCTCGACAATACGAATGTTATGCGTATCTTCAAGAAGTTTAGCAACATTAAGTCCGATACTTCCTCCACCAGCAATAAAGATTTTCTGGTATGTATTTTCAGCACGCCTAAATTCTTTCAAAGCTCTAGATATATGATTCTTCTTAGCAAGAAAATAGACGTGATCGCCTTCTCTAATGACAGTATCACTCATTGCAGGGATTGCCCTATCATTACGATAAAGACTAACAATGCGCATTTTTATATCCGGCATATGCTCATGGAGTTCTTTAATAGGTCGATTGACAATTGGAGTACCAATAAAGGCACGAGTTTCGACCAATTGAACTAAACCATTCTCAAAATCAAATATTTGTGAAGCGCCTGGTTCTTCTACAATGCCCTTAATATAATCAGTAATTAATATTTCAGGGGTAATTAGAAAATCAATAGGTAAAGCTTCGTTAGTAAATATCTCAGGCCTAAGTAAATATTCTGTAGTTCTTATTCGAGCAATTTTTTTCTCTACATGATATAAAGTGTGGGCCATTCTGCAAGCAACCATATTTCGCTCATCAGAGCCCATTACAGCAATAACCATATCCATAGCTTTAATGCCTGCCTTTTCTAAAACACTAGGGTAAGCTCCGTAGCCAACAACGGTTTTAATGTCTAAATGCCTTTGCAGAGGGATGAGTCTATCTTCCTTTTGATCGACAATAGTAATGTCATTATCATCATCTAAACATAGATACTTTGCTAGTGTTGATCCAACCTGACCAGCGCCTAAGATTAATATTTTCATTTCTTGTCGATCCCTAAATCTTTAAGTTTTCTATATAACGTAGTCCTTTCTAGCCCGGCAATTTCAGCAACAATTGCGATATTATTATCGTTTACTTCGAGGTGATGGAGTAAATATTGACTTTCAAAAATATTTCGAGCTTCTTTAAGTTTTAAAGAGTAATCAATACCGCTAACCTGTTGAGTTGATTTTTCTGGTAATGAGCGGGTCATTATATTTCTCAATATTGGTAAAAAATCATGCAGAGGTTTCTTTAAAAAATCAATAGCACCTAGTTTCATTGCCTTAACTATATCACTTGGCTCTGCATGCCCTGACATCATTACTATGGGCGTAGAAAATCCCTCAGAATACCACTCTGATAAGAGCGAAATACCATCTTGACCAGGCATCCAAACATCCAATAAAATTAAATCAAAGGAATTTGCTGCAACAATAGCTTTTGCTTCAATCGCACTTCTTGCAAGTACCGTCGTATAGTTAACGTCTTCTAATATATCTTTGATGATTTCAGTATTATCTTTCTCATCATCAATAATTAGTATTTTGCCAAATGTAGATTCTTCGTTCATTTCATCCCCTTATGAGCTTTAATTATACTGAATTCAACAGTTATTCTTGCACCATGAGGTTTAACATTACTTGCAAATATTTGACCTCCATGCTGCTCAATAATATTTTGAACAATTGCCAGTCCAAGTCCGCCACTTTTTTTCTTAGTAGTAACATATGGCTCAAATACTTGGTCAATAATATCTTTTGGGAAGCCATTTCCATCATCAATAATTGTTAAACGTACTACTCCATCTTTACTCTTAAGTCTTGATTTAATTAGTATATTTAATGTAGTTTTATTCTTTTTAGCTTCAATTGAATTTTTAATTAAATTGATTAATACACGTGAAATTGCGTCTTTATCAAGTTGTAATTTTGGCAAGTCGCCACTCAGATCAAGATTAATCCTTAGGTCTTCTTGATTATCAAAAAGAGAAGTAGCTTTATTAATTAATGCATTTAATGAAGAAGAAACCTTTGTTATTTCAGGCGCATTAGCAAAATCTGAAAATGCACTTACCATCGAGTCCATTGAGGCAACCTGGTCAATGATAGTTTGTGTTGTTTTATTAATGATTTCTGAGTCTTTAGATTCTAACTTTTCTAAAAATAAGTTACGAAGTCTCTGTGCAGATAATAAAATGGGAGTTAAAGGATTTTTTATTTCATGAGCCATTCTAACCGCTACCTCTCCCCAAGCTGCCTTCTTCTGAGCACGATTAAGCTTTGAAATATCATTAATAATAATTACATATCCTAGTTTTTTATTCTCCACATCAAGTACAGCGCCTTGACAATACACAAGGCGGTACCTATCTTTTAAAGTTAATTCTATTTCCCCACTCCATTCTAAAAGATTTTGATCAACTTTTTCCTCAATAAATGAAAAAAGAGGACTTAGGTTGTCATATTCTTTAATAATATCATCGTATGTCTGTCCAACATAAATTGACTCGTCTTCGATTTGCAGAATCTTACCGATAACAGGGTTTATAAGTTGTATTTTCTTATCTTTATTGAGAGCTAATACGCCAAAAGAGTATTTCAATATAGTTTCTAAATAAAGGTTATGAGTATCCAAACCTTCTCTAGACATTTTTATTCGAGTGCTCATTTCATTGAAATGGCCAATTAAATCATGCATATCCTTATGCTTTGGATCTTGCTCAATCTGCACGTCATAATTACCTGATGAAATTTCCCTAGTTGCAATCGACAAATTATGCATCGGCCTCATCAACTGATCAATCATTCGTAAAACAATCAATAAAGCACTCAAGACAGCTAATAAGATTGTCGAAGAAAAATCAATCATAAATCGGGTTTTAATAATTGATGTGTTAAGCGATAATTCTGCATCTTTAGCGGCATCCCTAAAACGCGTCATTTTCTTAGTCAAGTTACTAATACTTATATCAGAAGCATAGTAAGCAGTAAGAGTAAACTCATCAGTTGAAGCAGTATATCCATAATCTGCTAAACACACATTAGCACTTTTACTTTGTGCAACAAGATTCTTTAAAGCATCATAAAGCTTTAATTCGCATGCCCAATCATCCTGAACTAGCGAGTTTAATACTATTTGCATTTTGGTATTTGATGCACTAGGGGCATCAAAATAACTTACCAGCTTTCCTATGTTACGTGTTCTATCTTCATAATACTTAATCGCAACAGCATTGGTACTTCGGTAGAGCCCATCCACTTCACCGGCAACCTTGAGATTAAACTCATCAAATTGACTTTCGGCAATTTGCAGGTTATCCCTAATTGAGCCAAAGGAAAAAAGATAAAATGAAAGCACAGGTAGTAAAACTAAAACAGGTACAATTTTTATAAAGGACCACGTAAATTTTGACCCAATAACGCCCTCCTCAGTATTTTGTTTTAACTTTTTCATTGAGAGGACAATGTAATAAAGTGCAACTAAACTCATTATTACATTAAAGCCAACTAAAACTAGATACCACTTCTTTATCAATTCAGAATTAAGTCCAAGGTAGAACATACCAAGAAATGAAATTAGAAAAATACCAATCCAAAAAAGAGCACGAGGTGTTTCCTTGAGAGAAAAAGCCTGGTTTAACAACATAAACTGTGTTGATAATATATTAAAGTGATTTGATTATCTCATAAATGAATTATTGCCAGCATGAGTTGTTGATAAAATACAACAATACACTTGACTTAATGCTTTGATCAATACCCAGCAACAACTTCAAAACTTTCTCAATGCCATTAGTGGAGACTCTCTATTAGCTATTGACACAGAGTTTAAGAGAATTAATACATACTATCCTGAACTTTGTTTGGTTCAAATTGCAACAAATAACTTTATAGAATGTATCGATATTCTTGCAATTAAAGATTTAAAACCACTATTTGAAAAACTCTACAACATTGATACTAAATGGGTCGTTCACTCTGCAAGACAAGATATTGAAGCTCTTTTTATTTTATCTAATCGCATTCCATTTTCGATTTTTGATACCCAGATTGCCGCTTCATTATTAAGTTTTCCATTACAAGTTTCATATCAATCTCTAACACATGAATTACAAAATATCTATTTAGAAAAAAAACACACTAGATTTGACTGGACATCAAGACCTCTTCCAAAGGATGTTTTAGAATATGCTCTAGATGATGTTAGATATTTACTACCTAATTACAGAATTCTTAAAGATAAACTTGATTTTGAAAACAAGGCACAATGGCTAGATGAAGAAACAAGTCTTCTATTAGACCAAAAACTTTATGAGCCAAATATTGAGCAAATTTGTAAAAAAATCAAAGGACTTTCAAAGATTGACAGTAGATCTCAAAAGCAAGCAATTAAACTAGTTTACTGGCGTGAAAGTATCGCTCAAAAAGAAAATAAACCACGTAAATGGATCATGTCTGATGAAAAATTGCTAGATTACGCTTGCGGGAAAAACAATCTTTCTGAAAGCTCAAAAAAATTATTTGATAAATTCACTGCGCAAAACTCCAAAAATACCACTTTTTTAAGAGCATTTCATCCTCAAAAACCTTTAAGCAACGATGAAAAATTGAAAAAAAATGAATTACAAAATCTTATTAATGAATTAGCTCTCAAGTACAATCTTCCACCAGAACTTATATGTAGCGGTAAGTTATTAGTAAAATTTATAAAAGGCGATTCAGAGTCTCCCTTAAAAAAGGGATGGAGATCAAAAATTCTTAAAATGCAACAATGAACCTTAAACTTATAGTTATTTTTTTATTAAAACCAAATAAAGCTTATCAATAATACTTTTAAAATTTTTTCAGGTAATCTCAAGGGAAGAAAGTTTAGCTTTCCTGATGAAGATGGTTTGCGCCCTACATCTGGAAAAATAAGAGAAACACTTTTTAATTGGTTGCAATTTGAAATTGCTAATAAAACAATTCTTGATCCTTTTGCAGGTAGCGGTGCACTATGCCTTGAAGCCATATCTAGGGGCGCTAAAGAAGTCTATTTAATTGAAAAAAGCAAAAAAGTATCTGATAAGCTTGAATCAAACTTCAAAATATTAAATAGTAGTCAATATAAAATTATTAATCAAGACTCACTTATTTTTCTTGAAATGCAAAATAAGAATCCGTTTGACTTAGTATTTTTAGATCCGCCATTTGAAAAAAATTTACTACCTCAAGCTCTAAAGCTACTCTCAAAAAAAAACTACATTGATACACGTAGTCAACTTTATATCGAATCTGAATATGCATTAACAGATGAAATATTAAATGAACATATCAGCTATCAATGTAAAATTAACAAACAGAAAAAATCCGGCAATGTTAACTATTGTCTGATAAGCTTAGAGGCACTATGAAAACAATTGCAATATACCCTGGCTCTTTTGATCCTATAACTAATGGCCATGTAGATTTAGTACATCGGGCCTGCAAACTGTTTGACAAGGTTATTATTGCGATTGCTCAAAATGCTAACAAAGATAGCTTTTTATCAATCGATCAAAGAGTTAAGGCAGTTGAAACTGCAATAGAACCTTTAACCAATACTCGTGTATTGAGTTTTGATTCATTATTAGTTGACTTTGCAAGAGAACATAATGCTCAAATCATTATCAGAGGATTAAGAGCGGTTTCAGACTTTGATTATGAGTTCCAACTAAGCGGAATGAATAAGCGACTCAACCCAGCAATTGAAACTCTCTTTATGACTCCATCTGAAGAATTTGCCAATATTTCTTCATCCTTAGTAAGAGAAATTTTGTTCCTTGGTGGTGATATAAGCCAGTTTGTGCCTGAATCTGTCAAAACAATACTACTTCACTCTTCAGCAAAATAATTGCATTAATACCTTGAAAAAAGATTTTATATCCCTAAATAGGGTTTATATAAAAATTACAAGGAGTAAATTTAATGGCAAAAATTATTGGAATTGACTTAGGAACTACAAATTCATGTGTTGCGGTTATGGATGGAGGTGTCGCTAAGATTATTGAAAACTCAGAAGGTAATCGTACAACCCCTTCGATTATTGCATACCCAAAAGATTCTGACGAAATTTTAGTAGGCCAACCCGCTAAAAGACAGGCTGTAACAAACCCTGAAAATACTCTCTATGCTATTAAGAGATTAATAGGTCGTCGCTTTGAAGAAGATGCAGTTCAAAAAGATATCGACCTAGTCCCTTACAAAATTATCAAAGCTAAAAATGGTGATGCCTGGGTTGAAGTCAAAGGTAAAAAAATGGCTGCACCTGAAATATCTGCAAGAGTAATTCAAAAGATGAAGCAGACTGCAGAAGATTATTTAGGAACTGAAGTTACAGAAGCAGTTATTACAGTTCCTGCATACTTTAATGACTCTCAGCGTCAGGCTACTAAGGATGCTGGAAAAATTGCTGGCCTAGATGTAAAAAGAATTATCAATGAGCCAACAGCCGCTGCATTAGCTTACGGTGTTGATAAGGCAATGGGTGACAAAAAAGTTGCAGTATATGACCTAGGTGGCGGTACATTTGACGTATCTATCATTGAGATGGAAGATATTGATGGTGAAAAGCACTTTGAAGTTCTTTCTACAAATGGAGATACATTCCTTGGTGGTGAAGATTTTGATCAACGCATAATTAATCATTTAGTTGAAGAATTCAAAAAGGAACAGGGATTTGATCTTACTAAAGATGCGATGGCTTTACAGCGATTAAAAGAAGCAGCAGAAAAAGCTAAGATTGAGTTGTCTTCATCAGAACAGACTGAAGTTAGCTTACCATATATCACTGCAGATGCCTCTGGTCCAAAGCATCTTAATATTAAAATTACTAGAGCAAAGCTAGAGTCTCTTGTTGACGACTTATTAAAGAGATCAATAGAACCGTGCAAAACTGCTCTTAAAGATGCAGGGTTATCAAGTGGTGATGTTGATGAAGTAATTCTGGTTGGTGGACAAACTAGAATGCCTAAAGTACAAAAAATGGTTCAAGACTTTTTTGGTAAAGAGCCTAAGAAGGACCTAAATCCAGATGAGGCGGTTGCTATGGGTGCTGCTATTCAAGCTGGAGTACTAGGTGGTGACGTTAAAGATGTTTTACTGCTTGATGTAACTCCACTCTCTCTTGGTATTGAAACTATGGGGGGAGTAATGACTAAATTAATTGAGAAAAATACAACTATCCCAACTAATCAGTCTCAGGTTTTTTCAACTGCAGCAGATAACCAGTCAGCGGTAACAGTTCAAGTACTTCAGGGTGAACGTGAAGTTGCAAGTGCAAATAAATCACTTGGTCAGTTCAATTTAGAAGGCATTGCTCCTGCACCAAAAGGACAACCTCAGATTGAAGTTACTCTTGATCTTGATTCAGATGGTATTCTACATGTTTCTGCAAAAGATAAAAACACTGGTAAAGAACAGTCAATCACAATCAAATCTTCAAGCGGTCTTTCAGATGAAGAAGTTGACAAAATGATCAAAGATGCTGAAGCGCATGCCGAAGAAGATAAGAAATTTCAAGAGCTTGTAACTTCTCGTAACATGGCTGATTCTCTAGTTCACTCAACAAGACAAACTCTTGAAGAACTAAAAGATGAAGTCTCTGATGATGAAAAATCAGCTATTGAGGCTGCTGTAAATGAACTTGAAGAAAGTATCAAAGGAGATGATAAAGAAGCAATCGATGCTAAAGTTCAGAACCTGAGTGAAAAAGCACAAGTTCTAGTGCAAAAAGCACAAGAAAAAGCAAGTGCTGAAGACCCAAAAGATGATAACGCTCAAGCAAATGATGATGTTGTAGATGCAGACTTCGAAGAAGTTAAAGAAGAAAAGTAAGTAAAACTGTATAAGATGTTATAAAAAACCTCCCTTGATGAACTTCATGGGAGGTTTAATAGTATAAGGGATATATGTCACAAAGAGATTACTACGAAGTTTTGGGCGTTGATAAAGGCGCAGATGAAGCCAAAATAAAAAAGGCATACAAGCGCCTTGCTATGAAGTATCACCCTGATAGAAATGGTGATGATAAGGTTGGTGCAGAGAAAAAATTTAAAGAAGTTCGCAAGGCATATGATGTAATTTCTAATCCTCAAAAAAGATCAGCTTACGACCAGTTTGGGCATGCAGGTGTCGAGCAAGGCGCTGGCGGGTTTGGTGGAGGTAATCCTTTTGGAGGAGCTGGCGGTTTTGGAGATATATTTGGAGATATCTTTGGTGGTGGAAATGCCAAACCAGATAATAGAGGTCCCGATCTACGCTATGATTTAGAGATTGACTTAAGGCAGGCAGCAAAGAGTGACACAGTTAAAATTAGAGTGCCTAAAAATGATACCTGTGACACCTGCTCTGGAAGTGGGGCAAAACCAGGAACATCTGTAAAAACTTGCAGTAATTGTCATGGTACTGGTCAAACTACTATGCAACAAGGCTTCTTTGCCATCCAAAGACCTTGCAACCAGTGTAATGGCTCTGGGGAAAAAATTGAATCTCCATGTGGCACTTGCCGAGGTCAGGGAATTGTAAGAAAACAAAAAACTCTTTCTGTAAAAATCCCCGCTGGGGTTGACACTGGAAATCGAATTCGACTTAGTGGTGAAGGTGAAGCCGGCTTGCGTGGAGGAGCGTTTGGCGATCTTTATGTTCAAATTCACATAAAAGATCATCCAATTTTTCAGCGCGAAGGTAATGATTTGTATTGTGAAGTTCCAATTGATTTTGCAACATCTGCTCTTGGTGGCTCAATTGAAGTTCCCACCTTAGATGGAAAACTTAAAATTAGCGTGCCTTCCGGCACTCAAACTTCAAAGCTTTTTAGACTTCGTGGCAAGGGTATGCCGGCTATGAGGTATAGTGGCTCAGGTGATCTTCTATGTCAAGTAAAAGTTGAAACTCCTGTTCATTTAAACTCAAAACAAAAAAAGCTGCTAAAAGATTTTTCTGACTCTTGTGAAGCTAAACATCACCCAGAGTCAAATTCTTTTTTTGGTAAAATGAAATCTTTCTTTGAATAAATTTGAAACAATTTGACACAAAGTAAAAAAACCCTAGTTTAAAATTTGGTTCTTTTTTTACCAATTTAATAATTCTTAAATGACAATCAAACAAATCAAAGCCCGTGAGGTTTTAGATTCTAGAGGCAACCCGACAGTAGAGGCAGATGTCATTCTTAGTAATGGCACCCTTGGAAGATCAATAGTTCCATCAGGAGCATCTACAGGCCAAAGAGAGGCTTTAGAGCTTAGAGATGGTGACAAAAATCGCTATCTAGGAAAAGGTGTTATTAATGCCGTTAATATTGTTAATAATGAAATTAACGATGCTTTAGTCGGTATGTCAATCTCCAACCAGCAAGCTATTGATCAAAAAATGATTGACTTGGATGGTACTGAAACAAAGTCTAGACTAGGTGCAAATTCTATTCTAGCTGTATCATTAGCATGCGCTCATGCAAATGCAAATAATAACAAACAGTCTCTCTTTCGTTCGTTTGATTTTTCTAAAACCTATCAACTCCCAGTCCCTATGATGAACATTATTAATGGTGGTGAGCATGCCAATAATAGCGTTGACATTCAAGAGTTTATGATTATACCTGCAGGCGCTCCTAGCTTTAAAGAGGCCTTGAGATATGGCACAGAAGTTTTTCATCACTTGAAGGCAGTTCTCAATCTAAGAGGCCTTAATACTTCTGTTGGAGATGAGGGAGGCTTTGCCCCAAATTTAAGTTCAAATGAAGAAGCATTAAAAGTGATAGTAGAAGCTATTGAAAATGCAGGCTATATTGCTGGAAAAGATATTTTTATTGGGATAGATGCCGCAAGTTCGGAGTTTTATAAAGATGGTACTTACAACTTATCTTCAGAAAACTTAAAGCTTAGTAACGCTGAATTTACTGAATATCTTGCAACATGGGTTGAAAATTATCCGATTATCTCGATTGAAGATGGAATGGATGAAAATGACTGGGAAGGCTGGGAAATGCTTACTAAAAAACTTTCTCATAAAGTGCAATTAGTAGGTGATGATTTATTTGTTACCAACAGTAAAATTTTAAAAAAAGGCATTAAAAATAATATCGCAAATTCTATTCTTATAAAAGTTAACCAAATCGGTACACTAACTGAAACCTTTAGTGCAATGAAAATGGCTCTTGATGCCGGCTATACTTGCGTAATGTCTCATAGGAGTGGTGAAACTGAAGATACCACAATTGCTGACCTTGCAGTTGCAACCAGCTGCGGTCAAATTAAAACTGGCTCCCTTTCTCGCTCTGATAGGCTTGCAAAGTACAACAGGTTACTACGAATTGAAGAGGAGCTTGGTAATGATGCTAGATATCCGGGTCTAGAGCCCTTTCAAAAATTTTCTTAATATTTCAAAATAAGTTGTTCTAAGGTTTTTTAACTGCTTTAAGGTTAAAATAAGAATTCATTAATTATTATAGGTAACTGATTGGAATCACTGTCCACTTTTTGGCTAAGTGTTTTACTTTTCGTTCTAATTTTAGCTTCAGCTTTTTTTTCTGCATCCGAAACATCGATGATGGCAATTAATCGATATCGCCTCAAATCACTCAGCGCAAAAAATAATCACCAAGCCAAAAGAGTAGAAAAGCTCTTAAAAAATATTGATTACTTGATTGGCGGAATCCTACTAGGTAACAACTTTGTCAACATACTTGCTGCAAGTATCGCAACACTTCTTGCAATTAAGCTTTGGGGTGAAGGTTCGGTTATTCTTGCTTCACTGACGTTAACAGTAATCATTTTAATTTTTGCTGAAACAACACCAAAAACTTACGCTGCAAAAAATCCAGAAAAAATTGCTCTACCTGCCTCATGGTTTTTAGAGGTATTAATTAAGGTTTTTAGGCCATTAATTTTTTTAATATCATACATTTCTAAATCCATCCTTAAACTATTTGGATTAAAAAATATAAATAATGATATTTTGAATTCAGAAGAGCTGAGAATGGCTGTAGTAGATTCAAAGCCCATGCTGTCTAAAAATTATCGAAAAATGCTTCTTAATATTATTGACCTTGAAAAAGTAAAGGTTGAGGATATTATGATTCCTCATCATGAGCTTGTAAGTGTAGATATTAATAATGAAGATGAAATATTTGAGCAACTCAAACGAGTGCAACATACTCGGCTTCTTATATTTGATGGCTCAGAAAACAATATTATTGGAACCATTCATATGAGAGATGTTGTAAACGTCTATGCAAAAGATGAAATGGATATTTCTGCAATCAAAGAGCTGATTCGTGAGCCTTACTTCATACCTGAAGGAACCCCTTTATCTCATCAACTTGAGCACTTTAAAAATCAGAAAAGGAGACTTGGTATTGTTGTAGATGAGTATGGTGAAGTACAAGGAATGGTTGTTCTAGATGATATTTTGGAAGAAATTGTTGGTCAATTTACTTCCAGCCAAGGCGAAAGTATAAATGAAATAAATCTACAAGATGATGGTAGCTATTTGGTGGATCCTAGAATCAGTATTCGTGAGATTAACTCAGCACTCAAGGTAAAACTTCCGTTTGATAATGCCAAGACACTCAATGGGCTAATTTTGGAGCACCTTCAAAGCTTTCCTCAACACAACGTCTCTCTTAAAATTGAGTCACTAATAATTGAGATTGTTCGAGTTAATAAGCAAGGTATCAAACTTGTTAAAATCAACAAAATAAATTAGGTATTATCTTTACCAAATAGTGGATATCTTAAAATTTTAAGGAATAATAATGTTTAAATTTTTTACAGAAAAAAAATGGTTTCTTTGGGCCTATCTTGGTTCAGCAGTTATTCTAACTTCGCTCTGGTTGTCAGTCCAAATTGATGTACGAATCAATGAATGGTTTGGTGGTTTCTATGACATGATTCAAAAAGCCCTTGGTACACCAAATGCAATCACTATGGAAGAATATATAGGTGGTCTATGGAGCTTTGCAAGGCTTGCTGCCTTGTACATAGTTCTAGCACTTGCAACATCATTTTTAACCTCGCATTTCTTATTCAGGTGGCGTGCATCAATGGTAGAGTTTTATCATAGTGTTTATGACAAAGCTAGAACGATCGAAGGTGCTTCGCAGCGTGTCCAAGAAGATACTATTAGATTTTCTCGTATCATGGAGAGCCTTGGAACAAGTTTAATTCAATCCATTATGGTGCTAATTGAATACTTCCCATTATTAATGGGATTAGCTGTAGGTATTCCTATTATGTGGTTTGCTGATTGGGAGTATGGGTTAGTCACAGCTGCATTTATTTGGGCTGTAGGTGGTACTATACTTATGATTGCTCTAGCATGGGTTTTAAGACTAGTCGGTATCGAATATGACCTACAAAAGAGAGAGGCTGCTTATCGAAAAATACTTGTTATCGCAGAGGATGATGGCACCATAAGACCAAAAACTCTAGAAGAGCTTTTTGATGGGGTTCGAATTATCCACTACAAAAGTTACTTACAGTATTTGTACTTTAATATTGGAAGACTTGCCTACTTACAGGTAAACGTTTTAGTTGCCTATATTGTCTTAGCCCCAGCTATTGTAGCGGGAGTTATGACTCTTGGAGTAATGCAGCAAATCATTAGAGCCTTTGGTAGAGTTGAAGGATCACTTCAGTACCTATTCAACTCATGGCCAACAATTATCGAATTAGCAAGTGTATATAAGCGTCTAAGAGAATTTGAGAGACAAATTGAGTCAATGACAGAAAAAGAGACAGCAATAGAAGCTTAATTATATAATCGCTTGTCCCATTTTAAGCTCTTGCCCCTCAATCAGATTTATTTCTGTTGATCTTTCTGGCAGGAGCATAATTACAGTCGAACCCATATTAAATCGACCTAATTCATCGCCCTTAGAAAGCCTAACCTCTTTATCTTTATAGTTAAAATTTATAATTTTTTTCCCATAGGGAGGGGTTATCTGGCCATGCCAACTTGTTTGCATAGAGCCTACAAAAATTGCGCCAACTAACACAAAAGCCATTTCACCAAATTCAGTTTTGAATAAACAAACTAGACGTTCATTTCTTGCAAAAACTTTCTCAACATGTCTAACAGTCTTTTGGTTTACTGAGAAAAGATCGCCAGGAATATATTTCATTGCTACTAAGGTTCCATCACAAGGCATATGAATACGATGGTAGTCTTTAGGTGATAAATATATTGTTGCAAAGCTTCCATTTTCCAGTTCTTCTGAAGCTTTATCTGCGAGAAGCTCTGAGGTCGAATATTGACGCCCTTTAGCTTGTAAGATTTGAGAGTCTTGAATCTTGCCTGCTTGAGAAACAACACCATCGACAGGAGAGATAAGCTTAGATTCTGATATTGGCCTTAAATTTGGCTTTAAAGCTCTTGTAAAAAAATCATTGAAGTTAATATAGTCTTCAATATTTTCAAGTTCAGCTTCAGCTAAGTTGACATTGTATTTATTAACAAACCAGCGCGTAAAGGTATTTTTTATCCACAAAGTTTCGATTTTTGCGAAACGAAACATCAGCTTCGACAAAAAGTGCTGAGGCAGTATATATTGAAGAAATATCATTAAGCAAGCTTTTCTAGAATAAAGTTAACAGCTACCTTAAAATCAACTTCAACTTTGTCAGATTCCTTTCTTGATTTATATTCGATTTTCCCATTATCAGCATGAGTATCACTTATAACAAGTCGATGCGGAATTCCGAGTAACTCAGAGTCAGCAAACATTACACCTGCACGTTCTTTACGATCATCTAATAACACCTCAATACCTTGCTCTAAACAGTCATTATAAAGCTCATCTGCCAAAGCCTTAACCCTACTAGATTTATTGTAATTTATTGGAACAATAACTAGGTGAAAAGGAGCTATAGCTTCAGGGAAAATAATTCCCTTATCATCATGATTTTGTTCAATACTTGCAGCTACAATTCTAGTGACTCCAATGCCATAGCAGCCCATATTCATATTAACTGCCCTTCCATCTTCACCAATAACATTAGCATTCATAGAGTCTGAATACTTTGTACCAAGCTGGAAAATATGACCAACCTCAATACCCCTCTTAATTTCAAGCTTTCCTTTACCATCTGGCGAAGGATCTCCAGTAACAATGTTACGCAAATCGCTAGAAGTAACTTTTGAAGTATCGCGGTTCCAGTTAACTCCTACAAAGTGCTTATCATTTTCATTAGCGCCACAAACAAAATCTGATAAAAATGCTGCTGCATAATCAGCAATAATTGGAATATCAAGATTAACAACACCTATTGATCCAAATGAACAGCCAAGCCGTTGCTGAACTTTTTCTTCTTCAGCCATTTGTAGTGGCTGCTTAAGACCTTGGATTTTTGAAGCTTTGACTTCATTAAGTTCGTGATCACCACGCAAAACTAGAGCAACCAGATTATCGTCATCTCCCTCAACAATTAGCGTTTTAATTGAGTTTGTTGGCTTAATTTTTAATAAGTTACAAACGTCATTAATTGTTTTTACACCTGGCGTCTTAACTAGCTCTAATGTTTGCTTAGCAGGTTTAGGCTTTCCTTGAGGAAGAGTTTCTGCACGCTCAATATTTGCGGCATAATCTGATTCATCAGAAAAACAAATCGCATCTTCACCAGAATCAGCCAGTACATGAAATTCATGAGAACTTTCACCTCCAATTGCCCCAGAATCTGCCAAAACAGCTCTATAGTTAAACCCAATTCTATCAAAAATATTGCAATATGTCTGATGCATTATTTGATAAGTCTCGCCAAGTGATTTTTCATCAATATGAAATGAATACGCATCCTTCATAATAAACTCTCTGGAACGCATTACACCAAAGCGAGGTCGAATTTCATCTCTAAATTTGGTTTGAATTTGATAGAAATTTATTGGCAGCTGCTTGTAACTTCTAAGATATTGCTTAGCAATATTGGTAATAACTTCTTCATGTGTAGGGCCCAGGCAAAAATCTCTATCATGCCTATCCTTAAAACGAAGAAGCTCTGGGCCATACTCTTCCCATCTTTTTGATTCTTGCCATATTTCTGCAGGCTGTGCAACCGGCATCAATAATTCTAGTGCTTTGGATTTATTCATCTCTTCGCGAATGATTTTCTCAACTTTTTGAACTACTTTTAAGCCCAATGGAAGGTATGAATATATGCCTGAAGCTAATTTTGAAATCAATCCTGCTCTGATCATTAGCTGATGAGAAATGATTTGAGCATCATTAGGAGCTTCTTTAACTGTAGAGATTAATGAATCACTGCTTTTCATATAAAATACAAATTAATATCAATATATATTATGATTTTACCTAATGCCTGATTTTCAAACTTTATTAATTTATATTATTCCGCTTCTATTCGCAATTACGCTTCATGAGGCGGCTCATGGCTGGGTAGCAAGTAAGTTAGGGGATCATACTGCGAGAATGATGGGGCGAGTAACCTTAAACCCAATTAAGCATGTTGATCCAGTAGGAACAGTAGTGGTACCATTATTATTAATAGTAATGAATGTCGGTTTTATTTTTGGATGGGCAAAACCAGTTCCAATTAATTTTCGTGCACTTAGGTCTCAAAAATCAGGAATGATTTTAGTCGCGCTTGCTGGGCCAGGAGCAAATTTTCTTATGGCTATTGGTTGGGTTCTAGTTGCCATAATTTCAATTAATTTGAACATACCTATTTTATTAAAAATGGCTGGTATAGGAATATTTTTTAATATTTTATTGGCCGTATTTAATCTTTTGCCAATTCCTCCACTAGACGGATCTAGAGTCATTAGTGCGCTTCTACCTGGGCCATTGGCATATAAATATGGCCAATTCGAGCAATATGGATTTCTAATCTTGTTGGGTTTAATGTATATAGGTGGCTTTAAACTATTTGTATTACCAATTGTTAATCAGATTCAACTATTCTTCATAGCATTTATCTAGTTAAATCGGCAACTTTAGGTAGCTAAGATGAGCAGCTAAGCTCTAAACTTTGAGCCCATTCTGGAGCCTCACTGTCATATAAATCAAACCCTTTATGACTCTCGAATGGAGATCTTAATAAGTTAAACAAAGTCTCAATTTCATCATACTGATTTAAATCTTCAGCCTTTCTGATCGCTACTTCTGCCAAATAGTTTCTTAAAACATACTTAGGGTTAACTGAATTCATTAATTGTATTCTCTGCTCAGGTTTTTCAATTTCTTGCTTAATCCTCTTATGATATCGTTCAAACCAGTTATCAAATTCATTCCCCATAGATTGTTCTTTTTGGTCTGAAAGTTGCCTCATTGAGCGATGGTAGTCTCTCTTGTTGGTATAAAGCAATTGTAAAAAATCATTAATCAAAGTGCTATCTTCGTCAACAACTTTTAGTAAGCCAAATTTTTGCCTCATCAAGAGTGAGTACTCCTTCACTAAAGAGGATTGGTATACAGCCAATGCATCTTTCAACTCATCCTCATCAACCAAACTCCTCATTGAATCAGCAAGTCGCTCTAAATTCCATAGAGCAACTGAGGGTTGCCTTTCAAACGAGTAGCGACCTTGGCTATCAGAGTGGTTACATATAAAAGCTGGATTATAAATTTCCATGAAACTAAAAGGTCCATAATCAATAGTTAAACCTAAAATTGACATATTGTCTGTATTCATAACGCCGTGAGCAAAACCTTGCGCCTGCCAGCGAGCAATCATTACAGCAGTAGTTTGAACTACTGTCTTAAATAGATCTAAATAACATTTTTTTCCTTTCAATTTAGGGTAGTAATGATTAATAACAAAATCTGCTAGTTTTTTTACGTTTTCATTTTGACCTTTTGAGGCAAAATATTCGAAATGTCCGAAGCGTATATGACTTTCAGAAACACGGGTAACAATTGAACCACTCTCTATATGCTCTCGATATACATCGGTATCACTTGCAACAATTGCAAGGCATTTAGTTGTAGGAATATTCAATCCTTCCATGGCAATAGAACATAAGTATTCGCGAATACTAGACCGAAGAACCGCTCGACCATCAGCGCCACGTGAGAATGGAGTAGTTCCTGCACCTTTTAATGACAATTCATATCCATTTAACTCGCCAATTAAACATGAACGACCATCGCCAAGCTGAGGAACAAAGTAGCCAAACTGGTGTCCAGCGTAGACACTAGAAATTGGATCTACTTCGCCTAATTTTTTTTCGCCTGAGCAGATAGCAAGTAGTTCTTCTTCTGTTAGGTTTAGTTTAAGGTTTGCTTGCAAATCTTTGTTGACATGGATTAGATGGCTATTTTTGAGTTTTTGGGTATCAACTCTTGAGAAATAATCCTCACCTAGGTCTGCAAATTTAGGAGAGCTTATCATTTAGAATTTTATTGACTTGTTTTGGATTTGCCTTTCCATTTGTAGCCTTCATAACTTGACCAACAAAAAAACCTAAAAGTTTAGAGTTTCCATCTTTAAATTGCTGAACTTGTAGAGTATTGTTATTAACAACTTCATCAATTATGCCTTCTAAAGCATCAATATCTGTCATTTGTTTTAAACCCTGATTTTCAATAATCTCTTCTACACTTCCCTTTCCTTCCCACATGGATTTAAAAATATCTTTGGCAATTTTTCCTGAGATTGTATTATCACTAATTTTTGTAATGAGCTCATATAACTCTATAGCTGATATGGGCGAATCCTGAATCTCGATTTGGTTTTTATTTAGTGAAGCTGAAAGGTCGCCCATCACCCAATTGGCTGAGAGCTTTACATCAGCACCTTTTGCAATCATAGATTCAAAATAGTCAGCGATATCTATCTGGGCTGTCAAATTTTCTGCATCATATTCACTGAGTCCAAAATCTTTTATAAATCTGATTTTCTTTTCTGTTGGCAGCTCTGGAAGGCTTTTTTTTATTTGAGAAAGAAGTTCATCATTAATAGCAACAGGTAATAAGTCAGGATCAGGAAAATACCTATAGTCATTTGCTTCTTCCTTAGATCGCATTGATCTTGTTTCATTCTTAACCGCATCATAGAGTCTTGTTTCCTGAACAATAGAACCACCATCTTCGAGGATATCGATTTGCCTTTCAACTTCCAAGTTAATTGCTTTCTCTAAAAATTTAAATGAGTTTATATTTTTAAGCTCTGCACGAGTCCCTAGTTCATCGCCTTTTTTTCTTATTGAAACATTTGCATCACAACGAAATGAACCTTCCTGCATATTTCCATCACAAATACCTATATATTGTACCAATGAATGGATTTTTTTGGCATAAGTGACTGCCTCTTTTGCGCTACTCATATCCGGCTCAGAGACTATTTCTAAAAGTGGTGTTCCTGCTCGATTAAGATCAATTGCAGTGAAGTCATCATAGAGGTCATGTATAGATTTACCCGCATCTTCTTCAAGGTGAGCACGAGTTATACCAACCATTTTATTTTGACCGTCCTCTAAAGGTATTTCAATTTCTCCTTGTCCTACAATTGGCAATTCAAACTGAGAAATTTGATAACCCTTAGGAAGGTCAGGATAAAAGTAATTTTTTCTAGCAAAAATAGAGTGCTGATTGATTTTAGCATTAACAGCTAAACCAAAACTTAGTGCCATATTTACAGCCTCTTTATTAAGCACTGGCAGTACGCCCGGATACCCTAGATCGACTGCACAAGCTTGAGTGTTAGGCTTAGCTCCAAATGCAGTAGATGCACCCGAAAAAATCTTCGATTTTGTTCTTAATTGTGAATGTATTTCTAATCCAATTACCGTTTCCCAAGTCATCATCAGTCCTCTTTATGGTTCTACGGGAAGTTGAGAATGCCAATTAGTTTGCAATTGGAATTGATGCGCTACATTTAATAAGGTTTCTTCAGACCAGTGATTTCCAATCAGCTGTAAACCAACAGGTAAATTATTAGAAAATCCAGCTGGAATACTCATCCCTGGAAGACCTGCCAAGTTTGCTGACAGTGTATAAATATCTGCCAAATACATTGATACTGAGTCTTTTACAGTACCTATTTCAAATGCAGTAGTAGGCGAAACAGGTCCCATTATTACATCAACACTTTTAAAGGCTTTTTTAAAGTCTTCGCTGATCAAATGACGTACTTTTTGCGCTTTAAGATAGTAAGCATCGTAGTAGCCAGCAGAAAGTGCATAGGTACCAATCATGATACGGCGCTTAACTTCATCACCAAAACCTTCAGAGCGAGATCTGAGATATAAATCATTTAGGTCTTTTGGGTCATCGCAACGATATCCGTATCTGACGCCATCAAATCTTGATAAGTTTGATGAGCATTCGCACGGTGCAACGATGTAGTAAGTTGGAATAGCGTAAGCTGAGTTTGGAAGGGAAACTTCATGAACTTCCGCCCCCATAGCCTCAAATTCACTAATTGACTGCATAATAACCTTTTCAACATCACTTTCTAGGCCTTCAGAGAAAAATTCCCTTGGAAGGCCAATTTTTAAGCCTTTTATAGAGTTTCCTAAATTTTTTGTATAGTCAGGCGTTTCTTTTGTTGCACTGGTTGAGTCTTTATCATCAAAACCTGACATCGAGTTTAATACAATTGCAGCATCTTCAGCAGTTTGAGTCAACGGCCCTGCCTGGTCAAGGCTAGATGCGTAAGCAATCATTCCATATCTTGAAATTCGTCCATAGGTTGGCTTAATTCCAGTAATACCGCAAAGGCTTGCAGGTTGTCGAATACTTCCACCCGTATCAGTTCCAGTAGCAAATGGCGCTATTCGAGCTGCTACTGCAGCTGCAGAGCCTCCTGAAGATCCACCAGGAACCCTTTTTTGATCCCAAGGGTTTTTGACTGGCCCATAATAAGAATTTTCATTGGAGGAACCCATCGCAAACTCATCCATATTAGTCTTTCCAAGCATAACCATATTTTCATTATTAAACTTCTCTGTAATGGTTGCATCATAAGGAGAGATAAATGAATCTAACATCTTCGAGCCGGCAGAAGTTTTTACACCTTTAGTGCAAAAAATATCTTTGTGAGCATAGGGGATTCCAGTCAATATAGTGCCCTTTCCTTTAGCTATTTTAAGGTCTGCATCTTTTGCCTGAGAAAGCGCCAATTCATCAGTAACCGTAATATATGAATTAAGTTCAGAGACGGCTATCCTGTCAAGGTAGTGCTTGGTTAACTCGACGGATGAAAAATCTTTATTTTTTAAGCCTTTAGATAGCTCAGTTATAGATAATTTATGCATCATTATTCAATCACTGTTGGGACAAGAAAATGACTTTTTCCTGTTTTTGGTGCTATTTTTTGGAATTCTTTTGACAAATCACCTTCACTCACCTCATCCTCTCTTAAGCGCTGAGACATATGAAGCGGGTGTGCCATTGGCTCTATGTCACCTGTCTCTATTTCACCCAGCTCCTCCATTAAATTAAGTATATTGTTAAGCTCCTCTGTACTTTGCTCTAACTGAGAATCATCAACACTTAGCTTTGCTAAGTAGGCAATTTCCTTAACTTGTTTATTATCTAATGACATAAAAATTAACTATTATTGACAAAAATTAGATATTACTTGTTGAAAATTTTCTTTTGAATAACTATCTGATAAATAAGAATCACCTAAATATTTCAAAAGCACTAGTCGTATATTACCATCTATAGCTTTTTTATCTATTGACATAGCCTTAATTAAATTCTCACTTGAGACTTCGCCTTCTATATTACAAGGTAGCTTTGCTTTAGTGAGGATATTTTTAACACGCTCAACATCACCTACTGACAAGTTACCTTCGAGCTCAGAGAGTTTTGCAGCCATATACATACCAATAGAAATTGCCTCACCATGAAGGTAGGTTCCATAGCCTAAAACATTCTCGATACCATGGCCAAAGGTATGTCCAAAATTTAATAGTGATCTTTTCCCACGTTCAAATTCATCTTCAGCAACTATATTCGCCTTGTCTTCACATGAACGAGATACAGCATTAATTATCAAATTTTTGTCACGATTCATTATTGCATCAACATTCTTTTCAAGCTCCAATAAAAAATCAACATTGCCAAGTAATCCATATTTAATTACCTCGGCCATGCCTGCAGAAAACTCTCGTTCATTCAAAGTCTCAAGCGTATCAACATCAATAATGACTGCTTTTGGTTGATGGAATGCGCCAACCATATTTTTGCCTAACTCATGATTCACACCGGTCTTACCGCCCACACTTGAATCGACCTGAGAAAGCAAAGTCGTCGGTATTTGAATAAAGTTAATGCCTCTCTGATAGGAAGCCGCTGCAAAGCCAGTTATATCGCCTACAACACCACCGCCCAATGCTATCATGGTTGCGCTTCGATCAAATTTAGCCTTCAAAAGAGCATCAAATATAATGTTGGTTGTTTCAAGTGTTTTGTATTGTTCACCATCAGGCAAAATTGTGACTTCAACATTAAACTTATCTAGCAATTTAATGACTTTATCTAAATAAATAGGTGCAACTGTCGAATTAGAAACTATCATTACTTGCTTTCCACTAATGTGGTTTTCAAGATAAGATTTTTGTGAAAGCAAGTTACTTCCAATATAAATTGGATATGACTTAGCACCAAGTTCTACATTTAATATTTTCTGATTACTTACCATTAAGCAAATACCCTAATTTCTCCGTTACCTGCAACGTTTTCTATGCAGCGTCCACACAACTCTTTGTGTAAGTTATTTTCTCCAATTTCCTCTCTATGATGCCAGCAACGAACGCACTTTTCGTAGCCACTTTTTTTAACTCTAATAGCTAAGGTGTTATTAATATCTACTGCATCTTCTGGCTTGTCAGAAAGTAAATGAACTTTTGCCTCAGAAGTAATAAAAACGAACCTTAACTCACTCTCTAATTCTAATAGTGCTTGGTAATTTTTATCATCACAATAAATATCGACTTCTGCATCCAGTGAAGAACCAATAACCTTATCTCTTCGCATTTCTTCTAGCTCCTTGCGAAGATATACATTGATATCTCTGGCGACTTCGATTGAGTGATTCTTAAAATCTCCCTCCAAGTCTTCATACCAAGTCTGTAAAAAAATACTCTCACTTGAAGCGCCTGGCAAATACTGCCACACCTCTTCAGATGTAAATGAAAGTATAGGCGATAACCAGCGCACCATAGCATGAGAAATATGAAATAAAGCGCTTTGAGCAGAGCGTCTTGCTAATGAATCTGTTTGCGTAGTGTATTGCCGATCCTTGATAATATCTAAATAAAAACCGCCTAGGTCATTTGTACAAAAATTCAAAATAATTTTCATTACATGATGAAAATTGTATTCATCATAACCTTTAATAACTTGAGATTGAAGTTCGGCAGTCTTTGAAACAATCCATTTATCTAGCAACAGCATCTGATCTACTTTTACGAGGTCTTTGCTAGAATCAAATCCTTGCATATTAGCGAGCATAAAGCGCATTGTATTTCTTATTCTTCTATAGCTATCAGCGCTTCGATTAAAAATTTCATCAGACACCGTCATTTCACCTGAATAATCTGTACTTCCTATCCATAACCTTAAAATATCAGCACCAAGCGAGTTAACAACCTTTTGAGGTGGAATAACATTACCTAAGGATTTACTCATTTTGTATCCCTTTTGATCGACAGTAAAGCCATGAGTCAATACCTGCTTATAAGGTGCCTTGCCATTTATCGCACAAGAAGTTATAAGGGATGATTGAAACCAACCCCTATGCTGGTCTGATCCTTCAAGATACATATCAGCTACATCACTTAAATAATCACTAGCTTTTAATACCGCATAATGACTAACCCCAGAGTCGAACCATACATCTAGTGTATCAGTAGTTTTCTCGTACTCAGATGCATCAGAACCTAGAATGTCTTCCACCTTGAGCTTAAACCAAGCTTCAATTCCTTCAAGTTCAATTTTTTTAGCCACAGCTTCAAACAGTGCATCGGTATCTGGATGTAATTCACCAGTATTTTTATTAATAAATAAAGTGATTGGCGAACCCCAGTATCGTTGGCGCGAAATACACCAATCAGGTCTATTTCCTACCATTAATTCAATCCGCTTCTGACCCCAACTAGGTATCCATTTCACATTCAGTATCTCTTCATTGACCTTGTCTCTTAATTTTTTTTGAGTCATAGAGACAAACCATTGGGGAGTAGCACGAAATATTACTGGCGTCTTATGTCTCCAGCAATGTGGATAGGAATGAGTAATCGGATCATGCTTTACAAGTGTTCCTTTATTTTGTAATAAACCAATAATAGTAGCATTAGCTTTGAAAATAAATTCCCCGGCAACATCTTTAGTCGTATCAATAAATACACCTCTTCCATCAACAGGGCAATCGACTGGCAAGTTGTACTTAAGACCTACAACATAGTCATCTTGCCCATGAGCAGGGGCTGTATGGACTGCGCCTGTTCCTGTTTCAGTAGTGACATGCTCACCTAAAATAATAGGAACTTTTTTGTCATAAAACGGGTGCTGAATCATAACGCCTTCTAACTCAGAGCCTTTATAAACCCTATCAAGCTTGTTTGCACTATTAATTCCATACCTTTCTAGCGCAGAATCATATAAATCCTCAGCAAGAATAAAGTACTTGTCACCCA
>JAPYSK010000011.1 GCA_029936515.1 Candidatus Thioglobus sp. | reverse complement strand
TTATTTAGAAATCATAAAAAAACTAAATACTTTCATTAAATTGGCTACTTATTAGTAAGGGTTCTGCTTACCGCATCCTTCCACCCAGAAAGCTTTTTTTGTCTATCAGCTTCTGACATTTTTGAATTAAATTGATTTTCAGACTTCCATGACTTTGCGAACTCCTTAATTGGTGGATAAAAACCTACCTGCATACCTGCCAAATAAGCCGCGCCCAAAGCAGTAGTCTCAAGATTTTTCGGTCTATCAACTGGCAAATTAAGCACATCTGAAAGCATCTGCATAGTCCAATTTGAAGCGGCCATACCTCCATCTACTCTAATAGTAGTTAATTCATTTTTGCCCAAATCTTTTGAAATTGCAGTCAAAAGATCAGAAGTCTGATAGCACACAGACTCTAGTGCAGCTTTTGCAATCTCAGCTGGACCCGTACCTCTTGTAAGACCATATAAAGCGCCTCGACAATCAGGATCCCAATAAGGAGCACCAAGTCCAACAAATGCAGGCACTAAATAGACCTCTTGGTTTGGATCAGCTTGCTTAGCAAGACTCTCTGACTCTTCAGCTGATTCTATGAATTTTAGGTCATCTCGAAGCCACTGAACGGCTGCACCGGCAATAAATATTGATCCCTCAAGTGCATAACAAGGTTTATTATTAATTTGGAAGGCGATAGTAGTTAATAATTTATTTTTTGACTCAACCGCCTTATCACCAGTATTAATTAAAACAAAACAACCTGTTCCATAGGTAGATTTAACCATGCCCGGATCAAAGCATGCCTGACCCACTAGAGCAGAAGGTTGGTCGCCAATTAAACTAGAGATGGGTATTTCTGATCCAAAAAAAGATTCGTGAGCTTTGCCAAAGTTTGCTGCACTATCGCACACCAATGGCAACATTGATTTAGGAATATTAAAGAGCTCCAGTAAATCTTTATCCCAACAACCTTCATGAATATTGTACAAAAGAGTTCTAGATGCATTAGTAGCGTCAGTTGAGTGAATTTTTTTATCGCTTAAGCGCCACAAAAGAAAGCTGTCAATAGTGCCAAAAGCTAGTTTATCAGCACTTGCTTTTTCTCTTGCACCCTCTACATTATCAAGAATCCAAGCAATTTTAGTGGCACAAAAATACGGATCAAGTAGGAGACCGGTCTTTTTAGTTACAATATTTTCATGGCCATGATCTCGTAAATTTTGACATTTATCAGACGTTCTTCTGTCTTGCCAAACTATTGCATTGTAAATTGGCTCACCTGTTTCTTTATCCCAAACAACTGTAGTTTCACGCTGATTAGTAATTCCTATCGATACAATTTGATTGGGCTCTATCTTTGCCTTTGAAATAGCGTTATTACAACTCTCAAGAGTAGAAACCCAAATTTCCTCTGGATCATGCTCAACCCATCCTGAATTTGGAAAAAATTGAGTAAATTCTTTTTGTCCTATTGCTACAATTTGGTAATCTGAGTCAAACAAAACCCCTCTAGATGAAGTGGTGCCTTGATCTATAGATAATATATATTTTTTAGGATTTGTCATATTATTTACTCTATATTTATATTAATTGTATAAATACCAAATAATGGAACTTGGTTTTACTATTGTAAACTTACCTAAAATAGTATAACATTACCTGATAAAATTAGTGTGAAAAATGGTGCTATTTATCTAATAAATTCATGCCTTTTTATTATACAATTAATATTACATTTAGGGAATGATGAGCATAGATAAACGAGGCGATGGTACAGTAGGTAAAGCACTAGATGTTCTCAATGAGGTTGCTGAAATTGGTATACCTGTAAGGTTTTCCAGTCTACTTAAGACAAGTAAATATCCCAAAGCAACACTTTATCGTTTGCTGCAAACCTTATTAAATCAAGGAATGCTCAACTACAATGCTGAAGAACAAACCTACCAACTTGGACTTAAGCTAGTTCGAATGGCTCACGCTGCATGGCTTCAAAGCTCTTTAGCTCCGATAGCACTTCCATTTATTGATGATTTGTCTGAAAAAGTTGCTGAAACCGTTCATTTAGCTCAATTAGATAATGGTCAAGTTTTGTATGTTGATAAGCGGAACCCAAGCTCACCAATTGAAATGTTCTCTCAAGCTGGTAAAGTCGGTCCAGCATATTGCACTGGAGTGGGTAAAGCTATGATGGCATTTTTAGATGATAAATCATTAAATCGTGTCATTACCAAACAGGCTTTTCATAAATATACAGAGTATACGGTTACTTCAGAAAAAGCACTCCGTAAAGAATTAATTGAAATTAAAAAGCAAGGTATATCCTTCGATAGACAAGAACATGAAGACAAAATTATTTGTATCTCCTCGCCTATTCTTTCCTCTAAAGGTCGTGTAATTGGAGGTCTATCCATTACTAGTTCAATTGATATTCATAGCCTTGAAAGCCTTGAAGAATTTAAACCTCAATTACTCGAAACATCAAAACTAATTGGAAGAGAGGCTGATGCCTGGAATTTTCCTGAACAAAAAAACTAATAATTAAAAGGATATTCAAGATATGTCTGCAGTAAAAATAATCAATACAACTAAAAAATATGATGATTTACAGGTTATCCATGGTATTGATTTAGAAATAGAAGATGGTGAATTTTGTGTATTTGTTGGTCCATCTGGTTGCGGTAAATCAACCCTACTTCGAATGATTTCTGGACTTGAGGAAGTTACCACTGGAGAAATTCATATTGGTGGTGAAGATGTTACTTCGCTGCATCCAGCTGATCGTGGTATCGCCATGGTATTTCAGTCTTATGCGCTATACCCTCACATGACAGTGAGAGAAAACATGGGTTTTGGCCTTAAGATGACAAAAGTTCCGGCTGACGAAGTAAATCGGAAGGTTAATGAAGCAGCTAGTATTTTGCATCTTGAATCTTACTTAGATCGAAAACCTAAAACGCTATCAGGCGGACAAAGACAGCGCGTTGCAATTGGTCGGGCAATTGTTAGAGGTCCTAAAGTATTTCTATTTGATGAGCCTTTATCAAACCTTGATGCTGAGCTTAGAGTTGAAATGCGTGTTGAAATTTCACGCCTGCATCGTGAACTTGGAACAACTATAATATATGTTACCCATGATCAGGTAGAGGCAATGACACTGGCCGATAAAATTGTTGTCCTTAAAGAGGGTCTAATTCAACAGGTAGGTACTCCATTATCGCTTTATGATGACCCTCAAAATCTATTTGTAGCAGGCTTTATTGGCTCTCCAACTATTAACCTCTTAAAGGGAAGCGTGACTGATACAAAATTATCAATATCGGGACTTGAAGCCTTAAAGCTTGATGTAAAGGATGCAATGATCTCCTCTAGAAATGAACTGATTGTTGGCCTTCGACCACAACACTTAAAACTAGCAAAATCTGGCAATCTTGAGGTTGAATTCACTGAGGCGCTTGGAGATATTTCTTACGTCTACCTGAAGACAGTCAGTGGTGAAAGGGTTATTGTAGAGTCTAGAGATGAAAAATTACCTGTAAATGGATCTAAAGTGGGAATAGAGGTAATTCCCTCGAAAGCCTTATTTTTTGACCCTAAAACGCAACTTCGAGTCAAATAAAAATCACCCCTTAAATTGACTCCCAAATAACTCCTGATGGTGGCAACTTAACTCCACCAACAATTGATTCAGTTTCACTATAGTTAAACCAGAATCGGTATTTTAATGTATCACGCAACCTCACATTATTTGGTAAGCTTGTAATAGAAATATTTTGAGTAGAACACGAATCACTCAATATTCGCCTTAGCGCTTCTTGATCAGGCCAGCCTGCCAAATATTGCCTATTCTTATTTCCAATAAGAGCGGGTCGGCCATCATCGCATTGCTCAATCACATTATCGCAATCAACCAAATTTTCCATCCAGCAAATAAAATTTCCACCTTCTTCAATTGATATAGAGGCATTCGGTCTAAGGGTTTCAACACTAGCAACTGTTCCCTTAATACCTGGAACAATTGGAGGTAATTCTTTAGGAACATGCATATTTAAAGTTTTTGAACCTGTTCTTGGGCCTGCAATTAAAACTCCTTTAAAAGATTCAATCGCCAATTCAAGCGATTTATCTATATGCATTAATCCCGGCATAACGACAATTTTGTAGTCATCCAGATTTTTATGATATGGTGACAATATATCTATTGATAAACCAAGACTTCGAAAGGATTTATAATAATCATAGATGAGCCCAAAGTAGCTAAAATCTTTACCTTGAGGTTGAACCTCCCAAGCCCAACAACTTTCATAATCAAAAACTATGGCAACTTTAGCTTGAACTTGCTGAATATCTTTTAATTCTTTTAATTCTTTAGCAACTTGACTGGCCTGAGCTAAGCCAGGAGCTGATGAACCGTCAGGTCTTTGAAGTCCAGCATGCATCTGTTCTTGGGCAAAAGGTGCTTGACGCCAACGAAAGTAACTTACAACTTCAGCTCCATGCGCTATCGCCTCCCAAGACCAAAGCCTGACCATTCCTGGAGCTGGTTCGGGGTTATAAGGAGCCCAATTTACTGGGCCAGGTTGTTGCTCCATTACCCACCATCGACCTTTTCCAACGGTCCTGTAAAGGTCATGATGGAAGGCTTGAAAATCAGGGTCACCAAAACGCATAAATTTAAGTTTAAAGTCTTCGTCTTGAGTGGAACGATCCTCCAGAAATCCTAAAGGATAACTATCCCAACTGGCAATATCTAAGTCATCTCCAACAACGTAGTGATCAAAATCTGTAATTTGACCCATATAGTTATGAATAAGTAATGCTTCAGTATGTGCTCTCATTATTTCTGCCTGAGAACGATTGAATTTAATAACTTGGTCAGAGCTAAATCTTCTAAAGTCTAATTCATGACTCGGATTGGCTTCACACACCGTCTGATTTGGCAAATCAATTTGATCAAATCTGTTATATTCCATCGACCAAAATACATTCGCCCATGACTCATTGAGAACATCTATCGATTTATATTTATTAGTCAACCAAGACCTAAAAGCCTTGGCTGCTGAAACACTATAGGATAAAGTAGTTTCATGACATCCATATTCATTGTCTAGTTGCCAAGCTTTAATGTAAGGGTTTTTTCCATAGCGCTCAGCCAGAATCTTTGTAATTCTTAATGACTCCTGTAGATAGCCTTCATGAGAAAAACAGTAGTGTCGTCTTGAGCCAAATTTACGAGATTGTCCATTAGAATCAACAATAAGCATATCAGGCCATTTATCTACAACCCATCTTGGTGGAGCGGCAGTTGGAGTACTCATAACAACATTTAAGCCGGCATCACCCAGTATTGAAATAGCGCGATCAAGCCATTTAAAATTTTGATTATCCTCTTCAGGCTCCATTCGGCTCCATGCAAACTCACCAATTCGAACCCAGCTCAAACCTGATGCTATCATTTCTTCTGCATCCTTTTTCCACTGCTCTTCAGGCCAATGCTCAGGATAATAACAACTTCCTAATTTTGGTACCATAAAACCCTCATAACTTAACTTGATATTCGGCTAAACCGACTATCTCTGTTTGAAAATAAAACAACCTTCCAGCAAGTGGCTGCTTTTGTAAATCTTCACTACTTAGACCTTCAAAGGCTGTTGTAGTATATATAGTATTAAAACCCTCTCCACCAAAAGCTGGGCAAGTAATTTGTGATACTGGTAAATCTAATGTACGATCTAATATTCCATTAGGATTGTATCGAGCTATTCTGGATGCACCAAATTGAGCATTCCATAAATAACCTTCACTATCGCACACAGATCCATCCGGATGTAGGTCTTGAGCTTCAAGATCAACAAAAACAACAGGATCATCAATAGGCCATCCAGTTGCTGCATCAAGTTCCTGCTTCCATATTTTCTTTTTCCTTGTATCAGCAAAATACCCAAAGCTTTGATCTGGGGAAAAACAAATACTATTTGGTATAGTAATATTTTGATGCAATTTTCTTAATTCACCCTTATAAAAACGATAAATAGATCCTGAATTAGGCTCAGCCTTTAAACCCATAGTTCCAACCCAAAAGCCACCCCAGGGGTCAGCTCGCCCATCATTTGAGCGGTTTTGTGGCATATCACCCTCTAATTTAACTAACGTATCTTTGTTGCCTGTAGATAATGAAAGCTTGATCAATGCAGAAGCACTGGCAACTATTAAGTTGTCTTCATCAATCCAGCCAGCAGCAGAAACTGGCTCAGAAAATACCCAAGTTTCTAATTTTCCCTCGTGCCAATTATGAATTTTAAAAGCGTTAATATCGAACCAAAACAGTGACTGTCTTATTGGGTGCCATAATGGACCTTCGCCTAAATCACAAGGCTCAGCTGGAAGGTATTCATTTATCATTCTTTGCTTGATCATATGACAAAACAATTGATTCTGCTTTCTTAGCAACTAATTCAGAACTGTCACCAGCCTTATAAATTCCTGACCCTACACCAAAACCATGAGCACCGGCTTTTATCCAAGTGTCAAAGTTTTCAGGACCAACTCCACCTACCATATATAGCGGAATATCGGCTGGTAAAACCGCCCTTAAAGCAATTAAGTTTTCTTGTCCAAGAAGTGAAGCTGGAAAAAATTTTAAACCATCTGCGCCACAATCTAATGCGGCAAAACATTCTGTTGGTGTAATGACTCCTGGATAGCTTAATATATCTGCCGCTTTAGTCGCACTAACAACTGCAGAATCAAAATTAGGTGAAACTATAAAATCTACCCCAATATCAATCAATACACCTACCTGCTTGACATTTAATACTGTTCCAGCACCAATTTGAATTGTATGCTTGAATTCATTACGAAGTAGCTTAATACTATCAAATGCATTAGGCGAGTTAAGTGGAATTTCTACTTGAGTAATTCCGGCTTGAACAATGACATGAGCTACTTCAATAACCTCTTGAGGTTTTATGCCTCGTAAAATAGCAATTATCTTTCTATTCATCAGCTTCAGTCTGAGTGCAAGTCCTTATAGACCGAACTTAATCCAGCCAAGGTTGCAGATTCAATATTAAACAATTTACATTCCCCACCAACGAGCTCTAAAGCACTTTGGTAGTTTTTAGTTAATATCTCTGAGCCAATTAATGTGACTTTATTTCGTGTCCAATAATTTTGAGCACCATGAAGCTCCACTCCAAGAAGAAGGCCAGAAAGTCTAGCTCTAGCAGAGTCGCTATCAAGTCCATTAAGTATTGACTCAGCTCTTAAAGAAAAAAGCTCTGAAGTTATTAAACTAGGAGACTCAAATCCTTTTATAAGACCTTTTTCAAAGCTTTTTTGGTGCCATCCATCTCCTTTAATTGAGTGACTTAATAAAGTATTTGAAGAAATTACACCAAACAACTCACCCGTCATAAAAGTAGTTAAGTTTTTTATCATTCCTTTACTTACTTTTACCCATTTGACGTGAGTACCTGGGAGGCAAACTACTCCATCAAAGTCAGGATTAAATTTAAGAAATCCCGCAATTTGAGTTTCTTCACCTCTCATAATATCAGCTGGTTCATGTTGCATAACTCCAGGCACTAGGGTTACCTTTATCCTAGTATCTTTAGTGGTTGCTACTGTAAGTTGATTTTTATTGATCGGAACACATGGTGTTTTTTGGTAAGGAGTTTCCACCCAACCTTGTCGAGCACCAACCATCCCACAAGCCACAACTGGTGTAACTCTTTTATCGTCAATCCATTTTTCAATAAGACGTAATAATGCTGGCTCAAATTCATTTTGCTGAAGGTCTTTCATACCTTCAATAGATTCACTATAAGCAAAAACTTTACCACTCTCATCAATTGCCCATGCACGCATATGTGAAGTACCCCAATCTGCAGCGATCCATGTAGCCTTAATATCATTCATTATTTACTTTATCCTGTAACTACAACACCACCATCTATTACTAAAGCTTGACCAGTCATCATACGAGATGCCTTCGAAGCTAAAAATAAGGTGGAATCTACTAAATCTTTAGGCACCAAGTGTTCCTTAATGCATTGTTTTTCTAGATGGCTTGCTAAATCAGTTTCATTAGCCCAAAGTTTTAACTGTCTTTCAGTCAAAACCCAACCTGGAATAAGACTGTTAACTCTAATACCATCATGACCAAGTTCACGAGCTAGGCTTCTCGTCAAACCTGTAATTCCAGCCTTAGATGCTACATATGCTGGGTATCCAGAGTTACCCATCATATAAGCTGCAGATGAAAAGTTGATAATACTTCCACCACCCTGAGCTCTCATAATTGACGCAACCGCTTGAGCTGTGAAAAAATGAGGCCTCAAATTAACATTGATTGCTTGGTCCCATTGCTCCTCTGACATTTCTTCAAGACTATGCCGAGAATCATTAGCTGCATTATTTATAAGTACATTAACTCCACCATGAGCACTGCTAGCAGTCAAAATAGCTTTTTTTAAAGCTTTAATATCTGCAATATCACACTTAATAAATAGTGGCTTATGATTGTATTTTGAAGACATTTCTTCTAAAAAATCTTCACAACTTGATCTCTGAACAAAGGCTACCTTTGCACCCTGCGCTAGAAAACCTTCAGTTATTGCAGCGCCAATTCCTGAACCACCGCCTGTAATAAAAACTGAGGCATTTTTTAGGTCATGGAAAGTTACATTATCATTCATTAGTGCGACTCCCTAGTTACAAGACGTGTGTCCTTTCCTACCAAAAAGTCGAAGTCTGCACCTTTGTCAGCCTGCATAACATGATCAATATAAAGTTTTGCATAACCACGAGTGTAATTGTCTTTTGACTTTGGTCTACTTTTGGTGCGTTTAATTATTTCAGTCTCCGGGACTAATAATTCGAGTACGCCATTAATTGCATCTAAGCGAATTCGATCGCCAGTTTCAACTATAGATATAGGGCCTCCTACATTTGCTTCAGGTGAAACATGAAGAACTATCGTTCCAAAAGCAGTACCTGACATGCGCCCATCCGAAATGCGCACCATATCTCTAACTCCTTGCTCAACTAAAATCTTAGGTATGGGTATATTGCCAACTTCTGGCATTCCCGGATAACCCTTTGGACCGCAACCCTTTAAAACCAATATAGTATCTTTAGTTACTGGCAAATCAGTTCTGTCAATATTAGCTTTCAAATCTTCAATATCTTCAAATACATAAGCCAAGCCTTCATGCTTTAATAAATGTTCAGAAGCAGCTGCAGGCTTAATAATAGCTCCATTTGGCGCTAAATTTCCTCTCAAAATTCTCAATCCAGCGGCAGGCTTTAGAGGGTTATTTATCGGACGAATAACATCTTCATTAAATATTTCAGCGCCATCATAATAAGTAGAAATGTCTTTATTTAAAATTGTATTAGCAGGTTTAAGGTGATCCTTAATCTGCGCTAATACTGCAGGGATTCCACCAGCATAGCAGAAGTCCTCCATTAAATACTTACCTGAAGGCATACAATTAACCAGTAAAGGTATTTCGGTAGCTTTTTCAAAGTCCTCTAAAGTGAGCACAATTTCGGCTCTACCTGCCAATGCAAGTAAGTGAACCACCGAATTAGTTGAGCCACCAACCGCACTATTTAATGTAATAGCATTTTCAAAGCTTTCTTTGGTTAAGACTTTTGAGAGATTTAAACCTTCTTCAACCATCTCTACAATTCGTTTTCCTGACATATGAGCTAATGCCATGCGTCTAGCATCAACAGCTGGAATAGCAGCGTTTGTTGGTAAACTCAATCCCATCCCTTCAACCAAACTCGCCATAGTGGATGCAGTACCCATAGTCATACAAACTCCAGATGATCGACTCATGCCAGTTTCAGCAGACATAAAATCTTGTAATGACATATCTCCAGCTCTTACATCTTCTGAAAAACGCCAAACATCAGTACCTGAGCCTATATCTTGTCCTTTATATTTTCCATTTAGCATAGGACCAGAAGAGACAACAATAGTTGGTAGATCAACACTTGCAGCACCCATTAGTTGTCCTGGAGTAGTTTTATCACAACCCCCTAACAACACAACACCATCAATTCCATAAGCGCGAATACTCTCTTCAACGTCCATAGATAAAAGGTTACGAAAAAGCATTGCTGTTGGCTTCATTTGGGTTTCACCCAAAGACATTACAGGAAACTCAAGTGGAAGACCACCAGCCTCCCAAACTCCTCGTTTCACGCCTTCTGCTAGGACTCTTAATCCTGAATTGCAAGGTGTCAGCTCAGACCAAGTGTTGCATATACCAATAATAGGACGGCCATCAAAAACGTGATCTGGAAGGCCTTGGCTTTTCATCCAGCTTCTATGAATAAAGCCATCTTTATCTAACTTCCCATACCAATGAGAGGAGCGGCGTTTATTAGATTTACTCATGTCGCCTTATCCCCTTCTATAACAATCATATTGGCTGGAAAAGCTTTAGGTAATTGCAATCCATGACTCATTAAAAAATGTCCACTAAGTTTTAAGATATTTCGCATAAGACCATCTACGCTCTTACCAAGAGAGCTGATTTCGTCTTTGTTTCGTAAAAAAACATTATACATGCTCTCTGGATCAAGGCCTGCCAACACTAAAGGTACAGGTGAGCTATACTCTGAGGAAGCATTTTGGCCTGCAAAAATAACAAAATGATCAGTAGATGTATTAACCTGGATTTCAGCAGTAATGCTTTTATCAATACAAGGTAAGCGCAAAATACGAGCATCTTTCATCCATTGACGATTGTCTTTCCACCAACTTGTAATTTCCTTGAGTTTAGATCTCTCAGAAGAAGATAATTCTCGTGGATCCATCTCAAAACCCATATGTCTTTGAGCAGCCACCCAGGCTCTGAATGATAGCGATAATTCACGGCCAGAGGTATGACAAACTTTTGGACCAACATGGCTTCCTGTTACTGATGAAGGCAGCCATAATAATGCTTCATGCTGAATGCGTAATCTTTCTAAAGCATCGTTACTGTCAGAAAGCCAAACTCTTTGAGTATTTTTTAAAATTCCATAATCAATTCGGCCACCACCAGATGAACATGACTCAATTTCAATATTAGAATGCGCCAATCTAATTCGTTTTAGGAGGCTATAAAGGCTTCGAGTTTGAGATGCATCTGGATAAGGCAAAACACGGTTGTGATCCCATTTAATGTACTCAATTGGGTACTCAGTTAATAAGGCTGAAATTTTCTCAAAAAGGTAATCTTCGACATCTTTTATTGAAATATTAAGAACCAATTGATCTCGCCCAAGAGTTTGGTCTTTGTGGCCCATTATCCATTCAGGATGAAGGCGATAAAGGTCGCTATCAGGACTAACCATCTCTGGCTCAAACCATAATCCAAAAGACATTCCAACTGAATGAATATGATTAATTAAAGGTTGCAAGCCTTGTGGGTATTTTTTCTTATCAACAACCCAGTCACCAAGACTAGATTTAGCGCTATTACGATCCTTAAACCAACCATCATCAAGAACAAACCTTTCGGCTCCAATCTCAGAAGCAAGGCTTGCTATTTCTTTTAATTGATCAAGGTTATGATCAAAATAGATAGCCTCCCAACAATTATAATGAACTGGTCTAATGCAATCTTTTGATAAATCAACAATTGAATTTTCTACATGCTCTCTAAAGGACTGCCCTACCCCGCCAACTCCATTTCTAGAGTGGCAAATAAAAAGCTTCTCGGTCTTAAAGCTATTTCCAGAAGTCAGTTCACTATTTTCGGTATTACCAAATTGAATTTGCCTCCGACCATCTGGAAGCTGCTCTGCCAGCATTCGATGCCCACCAGACCAGCCATAATGAAAACCATAGCAAGAGCCTGAATTCTCTGAGCATGAAACAGTTGGAACCAGCAAACCTGGAAAATTAGCATGACTTGTTGTTCCTGATCTTGATTCTCTTAAATGAATGCCAGTAACCCAGGGTGTAACTTGGCTTCTAAATTCCCCGCTCCACTGACCACTATAATCAACCATCTCACAACTATTTTGAGAAACAGCTATAACAGGAGCAGAAAACCATTCCATAAATATTGGCTTTTTACTATCAAGTTTTGCGCTAAGAACATAAACATCATCAAATGCACTTATTGAGGCCGTATAGGTTAAATCTAACTTTTTATCGACATAAGTTAAAATTAGTGAGTTACTAGTAGCTTTATCTTTTGAAAAAACAAATGTTGATGAAAGAATCTTGCCATGAGTATCGCGTATCTTACAGCCAAGTTGCCCAGAAAAATTAGCTGATTGTTCAGGCAAAATCGAAAGATTTGGAATTTTATCTAATAAATTATCGCCCCAATCTTTTTTTGTAGCCTCACTTAAATCATCTAGGCTTTCATTATTAGGTAGCCTCGCTCCCCAGTATACAACGGATGGAAGTCTGTCATTCACAGATGACAATACTAGGGTTTGGTTCTTAGTATCTAGGCGCCATTGACTCATTATTTAACAGCTCCTAGAGTTAATCCAGCAATAAAGTGTTTCTGCATAAGAAAGAACATAAGTACAGGAGGTAGAGCCGCTATTATCGATCCAGCTGATACAAGATGTTGGTTGTAAACCCATTGTCCATTGAGTGAGTTTAATCCTGCAGTTACAGGCATTGCTTCTGCACCTTGCGTTAAAACAATAGCCCAAAAATAATCGTTCCATACAAATGTAAAAATAAGTACTGACAAAGCTGCCATTGCAGGGCGCATGAGTGGAAGCACAACATACCAAAAAATTTTAAATTCTGAGACACCCTCTACCCTGGCGGCTTCAATCAACTCAAATGGAAGTGCACGAATAAAATTACGCATAAAAAAGGTACAAAAGCCGGTTTGAAATGCTATATGAAAAACCACTAACCCCCAAACAGAGTTGTAGAGTCCAAGTGAAAGTGAAAGATCTCTGACTGGAACCATGAGTATTTGAAAAGGAATAAAGTTTCCAGCAACAAAAATAAAAAATACAAACAAGTTAAGCTTGAATCGATAAACACCTAATGCAAAACCGGTAAAGCTTGATAGAACTAAAGCACCGATAACCGTTGGTATGGTTATCTTAAAACTATTAAAGATATAATAACCAAGTGGTGAGTCTGTAAAAACAGCGGTATAGTTTTCGACAAAGTTAATGGAAGTTGGCATTCCCCAGTAATTTCCAGAATTAATGTCAGCTCCAGAGCGGATTGATGTTAAGGCCACAGCAATGAGCGGAAGAAGCCAAATAACGATTGAAATTGGCAGTGCTATCTTATAAAGAAGCTGAGTGGATGGCTTGGTTCTTTCAATTGGAGTCGGAAACATAATTAATCACCCCTTTCGTCACGATACAATCTATAAAGAATAGTTGCAATATAAATCATCATGATCATAAGAAGAACAACTGCTATGGCAGCACCATAACCCATTCGGAATCCGTATTCTGAGAATGCTTTTTCATACATGTAATAGGCGAGAACTCTACTTGAACCCCAAGGCCCGCCTCCTGTCATAATATCAATTAAGTCAAAAGATCTTAATGCACCAATAATTGTCACAACAACAGCAATAAAAGTTGCAGGCTTGAGTTGAGGTAAGATGACGTACCACAGCATTCTCCAGCCTCTTGCATTGTCAATTCGACCCGCTTCAATTTGTTCTTGATCTACAGAGTTTAAGCCAGTTAAATAAAGAATCATGCAATAAGCAGTTTGAGGCCATAAACCAGCCGCAATAATCCCATATGTGACGTAATCCTCTTCAGCTAGAATAGCGATTGAATTGAAGCCAAAAGCTTCCAAAATAACATTTAATAATCCGTTTGAAGGGGCATAAAACCAGCTAAAAACTAATCCTACTACAACCTGAGAAATAACGAATGGAAAGAAAAACATAGACTTATAAATCCTTATTCCTCTAACTGTTTGATTAAGAAATAAAGCAGCAAAAAGACCTGCAGGAACTGCTAAAAGATATAAAACAAGCCAAATAATATTATTTTTGAGTGAAACAAGAAAATACTCATCATCTAAAAGTTCAATATAGTTTTCAACACCAATATATGTTTTTGTGCCTAACCCATCCCACTGATAAAAACTTAAGTTAATAGACTGGAAAATTGGAAAAACAACATACAAAGAAAACATTAAGATTCCTGGAGCTAAAAATATCCAGGGCGCTATCTTTAGTTGATTATTTTTCCAGTAAGAATACATATATATTTAATATTAAAAATATTAAAAAAAAGTCCCGTGTCAAGAATACTTGAACACGGGACATAGTAAAACCTTATTGATTAATAAAGTTTTTGACGAGCTTTTTCTAGACGCTCTAGAATTTTCTCTAAACGCTCAGGCTTAACCATGAACTCTTGAAAGCTTTCCATGCCAATAGAAGCCATTTCTGCTTTAGTATCACGATCATAGAACTGTGCAACACCGCCAGGTGCATTGTCATTTAACATTTTGAATGCTTGATTCAAGAACTTATCATCAGCTACACCTGCACCAGCATTTGTAGGTAACTGACCTAACGCCTTATTCCAAGCTGTCTGAACATCAGGACGAGCGGTATAAGCTAGGAAACGTTTAGCATCAACAACATTCTTTGCGCCTGCTGTTAGATGTATCGTATCTGTAGGCGCTTCTTCAGCCATAGGGATTCCTGGAGTAATTTCAGGGAACTGGAATAAACCTAGAGAGTTATCATCCAAACCTAACTCTTTTAATGGAGCTACAGCAAAGTTACCCATAATATACATAGCAGCTTCGCCATTAGCCATTGGAGCTAGAGCTTCCTGCCAGCTAAGAGCAGCATGATTCTCTAAGAAGAAGTCACCATCAATCAACTGCTGATAGTTTGCCATAGTGGCGCGCACTCTATCGTCAGTCCATGGAATTTCGCCACTTGTTAGAGCCATATGGAAATCATAGCCATTTGTACGAAGGTTTAGGTAGTCAAACACACCGCCAGCAGTCCATAACCACTTAGTGCCAATAGTAATTGGTGTAACACCATTAGCCTTTAAAGTTTCACCAGCAGCAATAAACTCATCCCAATTAGTTGGAACAGTTATACCTAAGTTTTCAAAGATATCTTGACGGTAGTAAACTCCCCAGTTGTAGTATGTAAATGGAATACCCCACTTCTTGCCATCCATAGTCATACCTGGTGCAGAAGATGCCATCAATGAATAAAGACCTTGATCAGCCCAAACATCATCAATTGGAGCAAACAAACCTGCTTCAACAAATGGAGCCATTCTGTTTCCTGCATACCAGAATGCGATATCTGGAGCATCAGCACTTAAAAAGTTACGAATTGCAGCCTTGTAACCTTCATGATCGAAAAGGTTATAAACAACATCAACGTCCGGGTTTTCAGCTTCAAATCCATCAATAACAGCCTGGAAAGCAGCTTTTGGCGCTGGATCTGACGTGTCACCATTGATGACAAGAGTTCCAGCTACAGCTGAAGTTCCAGCCAATATACCGGCGAGAGCTAAAGCTATTTGGTTCTTAAATATTTTTTTCATTATTTTTTTCTCCTAAATTATAAAAAAAACCTCTTTGATTTCATATCATTGATATGCCAAATCACAGTTCAGTATACATGAAGTGATATATATGTATATATATATTTTCCAATTATTAACACCTTGTTCCATTATATGAAACTATTAAAGAAAAAAAGGTAATATATCAATCCAATTACTGGATTAATCAATCTCAAAATGAAATGAACGAAAAAATAAATGGTGATTCAGAAAAAGGTATGTAATTAAGCCTTGTTAGCTGGTAACAAACTCATTTAATAAATTATAAAGACTTTTTTTCCGCTTCTTCTCTGCAAAGCTTGCCTCTATACTGTTTTCAATAAGCTTGATTGCCTGAACTTTAGTAAGTGATAGATTGTCATAAAGGGAAATAAAATTTTCAGTCATATAACCTCCAAAATAAGAAGGATCATCTGAATTAACAGTAACGCATAACCCTAAATCAAGCATCTCTAGTATGGTGTGTTGAGACATGTCATCAAACACTCTAAGCTTGGTATTTGATAATGGGCATACCGTCAATGGTATTTGTGAATCAATAAGCCGTGATAAAAGTTTTGGATCATCCATTGCACGAATCCCATGGTCAATTCTATTTACCTTTAGAACATCTAAAGAACTCCATATATAGCTAGCTGGCCCCTCTTCCCCTGCATGGGCCACCAACTTAAAACCTTTTTTGCTAGCCTCACTAAAGACATTTGAAAATTTTTCTGGTGGATTGCCTTTTTCAGAACTATCTAGGCCAACACCATGTATTTTGTCAATAAATTTCTCTGCAGACCTTAAAGTTTCAATAGCATCTGACTCGCTAAGATGTCTCAAGAAACACATGATTAGTTGATATGAAATTCCAAGTTTTTTTTCACCGTCCTCTAAAGCGTGACTAATACCATTGATAACTGTTTCAAATGCAATGCCTCTTAAAGTATGCGTCTGAGGATCAAAGAATGGCTCTACGTGTTGAACATTTTGTTGCTGACACTTAATTAGGTAGGCCCAAGTTAAATCATAAAAGTCTTGCTCTGATTGAAAAACTTCTGCACCCTGATAATAGATGTCTAAAAAATCCTGAAGATGATTAAACTCATAAGCTTTTTTTACATCATTAATATTCTCATAGGGCAATGAGATGTTATTCCTTTTAGCCAAATTAAACATTAACTCAGGCTCTAAGGTTCCCTCTAAATGAAGGTGAAGCTCAACCTTAGGTAACTTATTTAGCCAATCGTATGATGGGTTCGACATAATCGATTAAAAATAACTATAAAAAATCGCACCCCAAGTAGAACTTAAGGTGCGATTAGTATTAATACTTAACTGAATTTTTATTAGTTAGGATACTTACTGTCAATTCCTTCTACATAAAAATCCATTGTCAGTAGATCAGGGTAGGCTGGTGGTGTTTCACCTTCCGCTAACCATGGGCTACCGTCTTGTTTATTGATTGGACCTGTGAACGGATGAACAGCACCAGTCATCACATCAATGATAGCTTTCGAAGCTTCTTGTTTAACTTCGAGAGGCATCGCACTGCTCATAGGAGCAAATTTAACCATTCCTTGTCTAATTCCATCAAACGTGTCAGATGATGCCCAAGTACCATCCTTAACTGCTTGAACTCTAGATAAGTAGTAAGGACCCCAATTATCAATGATTGAAGTCAACTGAGATGTTGGACCCCATGCTCCCATATCTGAAGCCTGGCCAAATGCATAGACGCCCTCTGTCTCTTCAGCAACAGTCATTGGTGCAGTTGAATCAGTGTGTTGCATGATAATATCAGCACCCTGTGCAATTAGCGCATTAGCAGCATCAGCTTCCTTACCTGGATCATACCAAGTGTAAACCCAAATGATTTTTATTTGAATATCAGGATTAACTGATTTAGCAGCTAGATAGGCAGCGTTGATTCCGCGAATAACTTCAGGAATTGGAAAAGACGCAATATATCCAATTACATTAGTCTTTGTCATACGACCTGCAATCTTACCAATAACATGCCTTCCTTCATAGAATCTTGCAGAATAAACAGAAACGTTGTCTTCCAACATGTAGCCTGTTGCATGTTCAAACTTAACATCAGGATAGCGCTTTGCAACCTTAAGTGTCGGGTTCATGTAGCCGAATGATGTTGTAAAAATAATATCATTCTTTCGGGCAAGGCTCGTAATAACCCGCTCAGAGTCTGAATTTTCTTCAACACTCTCTACGGTTGTTACAACTACGTCATCTCCCATTTGTGCTTTAAGATATTTTGCACCTTGGTCATGTGCATAAGTCCAACCATGGTCGCCTGTTGGGCCAATGTAGACAAAAGCCGCTTTTACAGGGTCAGCAAAAACATTACTAGTAAACGCTAAGACTGCACTTAAAAGCGAAAGCTTTAAAATACTCCTCAATCTTATATTACTCATACTTCTTCTCCTTATTTATTAAACAATTTTTCTAACTTTTTTTACTTACTTTTGAAAAAATTCTAATCAACAATTAAGTTGTAGAATGAAATATTCTACCCAAACAATTAGGCACTGTGCGATTTGTTTTGTTTTTTAATCTCATTCTCAAACTAACCAGAATTATGATTGTAGCTAAATATGGCAGCATGGATAAATATTGCGCACTTATCCTGATATCAAAGCCCTGAGCATGGAGTTGAAGAATGGTTATTCCTCCGAATAGAATAGCGCCAAAGATAATCCTAAAAGGCTGCCATGAGGAAAATACAACAAGCCCCAATGCAATCCATCCTCTTCCAGCGGTCATGTCTTCTCCCCATATTGGAACCTGAACAAGCGACAAAAATGCACCGCCAATTCCAGCCATTGCGCCACCAAACAAAATTGCCATTACGCGATACCGTATAACTTTATGACCAATTGCATGGGCAGCGTCATGGTTATCGCCTATGGCTCGCAAAACAAGACCTTGCTTGGTCTTGAATAAAAACCACCAAACCAAGTAGACCATAAAAAATGCTAAATAGACAAGTGGGTTGTATGAAAAAAGCAAAGGGCCAACATAAGGAATGTCAGAAAGAATTGGAATATGAACTGACGTGATGAGTTGAATCGTCTCTTCTGTATAACCTCTTCCTACAAAAGCTGAAAAACCTAAACCAAAAAGGGTTAATGCGAGACCAGTTGCAACCTGATTTGTCAGCAAAAATTGAGTTAAAAAAGCAAAAATAGAGGCAATTGCCATACCTCCGAGTAGAGCCGCTAAAACTGCTAAAAAAGGGTTTCCTGTATGAAATTGAACAACAAACCCCAGTAGAGCTCCCACAATCATCATCCCTTCAACACCAAGATTTAAAACACCAGATCTTTCCACTAAAAGTTCACCTATTGCAGCAAATATAAGTGGCACAGAGGCGATACTGATTCCAATAATAATGTCAATTAATAGACCTTCATTCATAGCGTTTATCAAATAGTTTTAAAAAGTACAACTTTATATTTAATTAAAATGTCGCATGCAAGAAAATAAAACAGTAACATGCCTTGAAAAATTTGAGTAATTGACTTTGGTAAATCGTAATCAATTTGTACATTTTCTCCACCAACATAACTAAGAGCAATCAATAACGATGAAAACAACACTCCAATTGGGTGAAGTCTAGCCAAGAAAGCAACAATGATTGCAGTAAAGCCATAAAATTGAGGTAATCCAGGAGTTAGTTGCCCTGCAGGTCCTGCAGCCTCAAACAATCCAGCAAGCCCCGCAAGACCCCCTGAAATAAGTAGTGAGTACCAAACAGTTTTATTGTCATTAAATCCAGCAAATTTAGCCGCTCGTGGCGCACTTCCTGATATTTTAATTTGCATACCGAATATATGCTTTTTGATTCCAAACCAAGCAATAAGTGAGAGAATAATAGCTACAACTAAACCAATATGTAATCGAGTTCCTTCCCAAATAATAGGTAGAAGTGCACTGTCATGAAATAGTCGACTTTCTGGGAAATTAAAACCAGAAGGGTTTCTTAGTGGCCCTTGGAGCATTGCACTTAAGAATAAGACAGCAACATAGGTAAGCATCAACGTTACTAAGATTTCATTAACTTGGTACCTTGTTTTAAGAAATGCTGCAATACCTGCATAAAACATACCACCTAAAATTCCCGCTAGGGCCATTAATGGTATTATCCAAAAACCCTCAACATCATAAAAATAGAGTCCTACAGCACTACCAGCTATTCCTCCAATAACGTATTGACCTTCTGCACCAATATTCCAAACACCGGCCCTAAAGCCAATCGAAAGTCCAAGCGCTATAATCATTAAAGGTGCAGCCTTGACTAATAATTCTGATAAATAATATGAATCAGTTAAAGGCTCTACAAATAGAGTATAGAAGACACTTGATACCTCAATATCGACCAATATTGATACAAAAATCAAGTAGGCAGATATAGCAGTCAAAGTAAGCGCCAATAAAGGTGACAATAGAATCATTGCAGTGGAGTTCTCAACTCGAGGTATAAGTCTAATCATCAGTCTTCACTCCCTACCATTAACTGAGAAATTTTTTCTAAACCCTTGTTTGTCATATCAACTGCAGTAGAAAGAGAACCCTCTGAGAGAACATGAATCTGTTCACATAAACTTAATATTTCATCCAAATCTTGAGAGATAATTAATATAGCTGAACCTTGGTCAGCCAGAGCAATTAAAGCTTGATGGATATTATTTGCAGACCCTGCATCAACGCCCCAAGTTGGCTGAGCAACAATTAATAACTCTGGATTTTGAATAAGCTCCCTACCAACCATAAATTTTTGTAAATTTCCACCAGAAAGCGATTTGGCTAACATCTTAGTAGAAAAAGTTTGCACATCGAAATCACTAATAACTTTTTGTGTAAGTGTCTCAACATTCTGCCAATCAATGACTCCATAACTTGTCATTTCACTTTTCTGAGGTCTACTAAGTAGCATATTTTCATTCAATCCCATATCAGGTACTGCGCCATGACCAAGCCTCTCTTCGGGTATGAAGAACATTGACAACTCCCTTCTTTGGTGAGAGTTAAGGTTTCCAATATCATTACCTTTAAAACTTAAAGTGCCTGGTGGTGAGGTTATCTCACCAATAAGAAGCTCCATTAATTCATCTTGGCCATTACCCGCAACCCCTGCTATTCCGACAATACTGCCCTTCATAACAGATAGAGATATGCTCTTTAGGTCAACTCCAAACATGTCATCACTCTTTCGACTTAAATTATTTATTGAAAAGATATCTTCACCAGAGTTAATATTACTTCTTGCTAATTGAATTAATTTTTTACCAATCATCATTTCTGCAAGCTCTTGCTGAGTATGTTCTTGGGGTATACAATTTTCTACTAACTTTCCACCCCTCAAGATAGTTGCCTCGCTACATATTTGACGTACTTCCTCTAATTTATGAGAAATATATAAAATTGAACAACCATCATCTGCCAGCTTTCGAAGCGTAATAAATAAATCAGAAACCTCCTGAGGAGTTAATACTGAAGTAGGTTCATCCATTATGAGTAGCTTCGGGTTTTGCATCAAACATCGAATAATTTCGACCCTTTGTCTTGCTCCAACTGACAAATCACCCACCACCTGGTGTGGATTAATATCAAGCCCATATTGCTTTGAGTATTTGATAATTTTCTCGGTAAAGTTTTCATCCAATCTTACGCCATCAAGACCAAGAACAATATTCTCTTCAACCGTTAATGACTCAAATAATGAAAAGTGCTGAAATACCATGGCAATACCTTGTTCTCTAGCATCAAAAGGATTTTTTGGACTGTAAGATTTACCTAACCATTTCATCTCACCTCTATCAGGCAACAAAGAACCATAGATAACTTTAACTAAGGTCGACTTTCCAGCTCCATTCTCTCCCAATAGTGCATGAATACTTGAAGGCTTTATGTTGAGAGATACATCATCATTAGCCTTTAAATCGCCATATGACTTAGTAATATTATTAATTTGGAGTTGATAGTTCATAGAGTTGCAATTTGCTTTTTTTGTTCAAGAAAATTTATCAAATCCATTGCAATAGTAACAGCAATTGCAGTGGGCGATTTTAAGAATTTTTGTTTTTCGCCTATGGGGCATGTAAATTTATCAACTGTCTTTTCTGGGTAGCCTTTTTGTAGAAATCTATCCCTAAACTTTTTACCTTTAATTGCTGATCCAATCATCCCCAAATAGCTAAACTTATTTTTAGAAATAATCTTTTCACATATTTCAAAATCTATTTGATGACTATAGGTAATTACTAAACAATAGGCATCATCTGGCAAGTCTATCAGACCTCCAGAGAAGTCATCACATATAATATTTATTTGAGAAGTGTCACCCTGATACTGCTCAAACTGAAGAGGCCGATCGTCAATCCAATAAATATTAACAGGTAGCTTTGTTATTATTGACATTAGTGCTCTTGATATGTGGCCTGCACCAAAAACTGCCACGTCCTGAATTTCACTGCAAACAACCTTCTCAAGACAAACTTCAGTTACTAATCCAGATTCATCGTTAAATTGAATTACAGATGGACTCTCAGAAGATGACATTAAATCAGTGACACTGTCATGGATTTCTTTAGGCAATTTACTTTCACTTGAAAACGTTACATTGTTATCATTTGAATAAACAAACTTTTGGTAGTTATGCTCCTTTTCAGAATGCTTATTAATCAATGTAGCAATGACAAAATCTTGATTCTTTTCTATTAAGCTTGCAGTAGTATCAACCCAAGAAAACAAATTCTTAGAGTTTGAATCAGCCTCAACAAAACTTTCAAACAGTACTTTTACGTAACCGCCACAGCACTGGCCAAGTGTTGCGCCTAATGGGTACTTTTCCAAATGAATTGTATTGACATTAACGCTCAATAAGTTCTCTGCAAAATCCAAAGCCTTAAATTCTAAGTTACCTCCGCCAATACTCCCAAAAATTGACCTCCCTCCAGCAAAAACAATCTTATCGCCACGGCTACAGGGGGTTGAACCCTTAGTTTCAATCACAGTTAGCAAAACGAAAGCGTTATTTAAGGCTATAGCATTTCTTACAGGCTTTAACCAGCTATTCATAATTTATTGGTCTAAGTTATTGTTAAGATTAAAGAACACTTGCTCAAAACTAGCTGGCGCATTTAGACCAGTTTTATTACTATTGTCTGCATTGTAGATAGCATTTTTTATGGCAAGCCAGGTTGAGATTGCTAGCATAAGTGGTGGCTCACCAACCGCTTTTGATTTATGTATCGTGTTTTCATGATTTGAAATATTTGGCTTAATTTTGACTTTAAAGTGCTCAGGTGTATCACCAATTGCAGGTATCTTATAGGTCGATGCTCCAGTTGTTAGTAAGACTCCAGAGTCGTTCCATTTAAGCTCTTCAGAGCAAAGCCAACCCATCCCCTGTATGTATCCTCCAACTATCTGACCCATATCAATTGCCGGATTAAGAGAAGCCCCAACATCATGCAAAATATCAACAGCGAGTAGCTTGTATTCGCCGGTAAGGCAATCGACTAAAACCTCACTAACACAAGCGCCATAGGAGTAATAATAAAAAGGTCGGCCTTTTTGTTTACTTGCATCAAAATAAATCTTAGGAGTCTTATAGAAACCATTACTAAAAAGTTCAACTCGGTTCAAATACGAAAGTGATACGAAGTCATCAAATGTTATTTTCTTTTTGCCTAATAAAACACAAGAGTCTTGAAATTTAATTTCACCAATACTTAAATCAAAATGTTCAAGAGCAAATTCGCTCATATTTTGTTTGATTCTTAAGCAAGCCTCTCTTGCCGCCATTCCATTCAAATCAGAACCTGATGACGCGGCAGTTGGCGAAGTATTTGGAACTTTAGCTGTGCTAGTTGCAGAAACCTTTACTCGTTCTATTTCTACACCAAACTCATTAGCTACAACTTGTGCTACCTTAATAAATAATCCTTGTCCCATCTCTGTGCCACCATGATTTATATAGATACTTCCATCTTTATAAACATTAACTAGTGCGCCTGCCTGATTTAAGAGTGGGGTTGTAAAAGAAATACCGAATTTCACTGGGGACAGTGCTAGGCCTTTTTTTAAATATTTATTTTGTTTATTAAATTTTGCAACTTTTTCACGACGAGTTAAATAATTACTATCCTCAACAAGCTCGCTAGTGAGCTCATTGATAATATTGTCCTCGACAACTTGGTCATAAGGGGTTACGTTGTTTGTATTTTTTTGATAAAAGTTTATCTTTCTAATCGTTAATGCATCTACCCCAAGATTGCTGGCAATTTCTTCAATAATATTTTCAATAGCGAGCATCCCCTGTGGACCACCAAAACCACGAAATGCGGTATTTGAAGCTGTGTTTGTTTTGCATAAAAAACCGCGGAAAGTAGCATTAGGTATGTAGTATGCATTATCGGCATGAAATAGAGCGCGAGAAACTATAGCCTTTGATAAATCAAGCGAGTAGCCGCATCTTGCAGCGAGGTCAATTTTAATTCCTTGGATTTTGCCGTCGTCACTGTAGCCCACTTCGTAGTCAGCTACAAAATCATGTCGCTTCCCAGTCATAAGGATGTCATCCCTTCGAGACAATCTGGCTTTAACGGGAAGACTGCATAGCTGAGCAAATAAAGCACAAACACATGCTAATTGAGAGGAGTCAGTTTCTTTTCCACCAAAGCCGCCACCCATTCTTCTTGTTACAACCTCAATTGCATTATGAGAGGTACCTAATACATGCGCAACTAGATGTTGAACTTCGGTTGGGTTTTGAGTAGATGAATGAACAATCATTTCGTTATCTTCAGTTGGCATAGCTAAAGCAACCTGACCTTCTAGGTAATAGTGCTCCTGGCCACCAATAGTAATACGTCCATTTAGTTTATTTTTAGCTTTATTTATAGCTTTATCGGCATCACCTGTATTAACCACCAAAGGCTCACCAAGAAAGCTTTTTTTAGCCATGGCTTGTTCAACAGTAACTATTGAATCAAGTTCAGTTATTTGAAACTCAATTAATGCAGCTGCTTTTCGAGCATTTTCATGGCTATCTGCGAGAACTGCTGCGATCGCCTGACCATAAAAGACAACTTCATCTTTAGCTAAAATAGGTTCGTCATGAATTAATGGACCAATATTTAAATGTTTAATATCTTTCGCAAGCAAAACACTATGGACACCTTGAGCCTTTTTAGCGATTTTTATATCGATACCATTTATCTTTCCATGAGCGACATTACTCAAAGCAAATGCGACGTGAAGGGTTCCTTCTGGTACACTCATATCATCAATATAGGCTGCACTTCCTTGGACGTGCATATGGGCACTATCATGGGCAATAGAGCGGCCTATTATTGGGTCTTTGGATTGCTTCAAATTGTTGCTGTTTTTAATGATAATTCTCTATTCCTCACTACAAATAATTAGATTGATTAATTTCTGCAAGATTTTCAACTGCAGCACCTTTCAAGATTAATATAGATTTTTTTACTAAGTTTGCGCTAACTTTTAATCGATATTCAGAGGAAGCTCTAACATCATCAAAAGGTGAGAATTCATTTTTAATGGCTCCATATGCTAATTGAGCTATGTTTTCATCATTCCAGTTATCCAATGTTACTTTCTCTAAACCCAATGCTCTTTGCGGGATACCTGACATCCCTCCAAGTGCAATTTTCACTGAGCTAGGAAGGTCATCATTTAATCTAACATTTATAGCCATACAGACCCCTGAAATATCATCTTCAAATCTTTTTGATATTTTGTGAGCTATTAAATGTTCATTTTTGTCGGGCTTAGGAATTATGATGCTTTCAATAAACTCACCCTTTTCTAGAACCGTTTTTTTGTAGGTTACAAAAAAATCTTCCAACGCAATAATGCGAACTTTTGATTCTTTTCGAAGCTTTAATTTTGCCTCCAAGGCAATCAATACTGGAGGCATGTCGCCTATAGGTGAGGCGTTTGCAATGTTACCACCAATAGTGGCCCAATTTTTTATCGGTAATGAAGCAAAGCGATGCAAATAAGCCTCTAGGTCTGGCCAGTACTTAACTAGACTAGAGGTTGCCTTCTGATAGCTAACAGCGGAACCAATTTCTAGTTCAAATTCTCCGTCATTAATTACCTGTAATTCCTTAACACCGTTAACACTAACAATATGAGAAAACTCTTTTAAAGATTGGGTAATCTCAAGGTTTAAATCAGTGCCAGCTGCAACTATTTTTGCAGAATCGTTATTAATCAAAATATTAGCTAACTCATCGGCGTTAGATGGGGCGTCATAACTTAGATTGTTTTTATCGCCTTTAAATATTAGACTGATATTTTCATTGTCATTTATAGATATTAGCGATTTTATAATTTTTTCTTGATTTTTTTGATAGTAGTCTAGTGGCTTTTCATTTTCTTCATTAAATACCGAAAATGCAGCAGCAATTATTGGTTTATATCCTGTGCATCTACATAAGTTTCCAGACAATGCTTCATTAATTTTAGGAAGGCTGACTGTATCTTCATTGTGGTACATAGCAAACATTGACATTACAAACCCTGGAGTACAGAAACCGCACTGAGAGCCATTTTCGATAACCATTGCTTTTTGAACTGGATGTAACACCTCGCCCTCTTTTAGGCCTTCAACAGTAATTAAATGTTTACCAATCAAGCTAAATGCCAGAGCAATACAAGTATTAATACTTTTATACTCAACCACCTTGATGTTATCTTTTATAGTCAGCTCCCCAACAACTGCAGTACAAGCACCGCAATCACCAGAAGCGCAACCCTCTTTAGTTCCGACAAGCTGGCTGGCCCTTAACCATTCAAGCACAGTCATATTTGGGTTTATTTCACCTAGGGTAGTTGGAGTTGAGTTTTGATTCAATAAAAAATGCACTAACTACCCCTATACGTCGAATAGCTATAAGGTGATATTAAAAGGGGTACATGGTAATTTTCACTCCCATCGCTAATATAGAAACGAATAACCACGTCTTTCAAGAAGGGACAATTAATTTTTTTAGATTCAAAGTAATCACCAACTGCAAACTCAAGTTCAAAGCAACCTTCATGGAAATCCATCCCAGACAATAATGGCTCGTCACATCGTCCATCTGAGTTAGTTTGGGCTGAGTTAATTAGTACTGAATTATAGCCTTCTCTTTTGTACAAGTTTATCTTTACATTTTGAGCTGGAGAGCCCAAAGTAGTGTCTAATATATGTGTAGTAAGTTTTCCCATTTTCTTTCCTTATTTTTTATAAGTTGCCTGACCTAAAATATATACCTCTTTGATTAGTCTATCATCTCCCAAAGTCATCAAACTAAATAAGATGTCGTTAATGTCTTTTGCGACTTTAAGTTTTTCAGTTATTAGTTCTGTAGCGCTCAGATCAAGGACAATAAAGTCGGCCTCTTTATTGACTTCGAAGTTGCCGATACTATCGTCCATATTTAATACTTTTGCAGCAGCTAAAGTAGTTAAATAAAAAGCCTTTACGGGGTCTAAGTTGTAATCGTTAAGCTTACATATTTTGTAAGCTTCATTCATAACCTGAAACATTGAGAAACTGTCTCCACCACCAACGTCAGATGCAAGTGCCATCTCTATTTCAAAATCTTCTAGTTTATCTATGGCAAATAAGCCACTCCCTAAAAAAAGATTAGATCTAGGGCATAGCACAACCTTTGAGCCTGAATCAGCCATAGCCCTATACTCTTCATCCGTATTATGGATGCAGTGACCAAACACTGAGTTTATTCCTGTAAGGTCATGACTATCGTAGACATCAAAGTAATTTTTAGACTCTGGATAGAGCTCCTTAACCCACTCTATTTCTTCATCATTCTCATTGAGATGTGTTTGCAGAAGAACACCTTTCGTATCGCTTGTATTCGGATACTCTTTCAATAATTTAGCGGCTTGTGTAAGCTGCTCATTAGTCGATGTAGGAGCAAACCTAGGCGTAACTGCATAACTCAGGCGGGCCTTATTATGCCACTTATCTATTAAGGATTTAGAGTCAATATAGCTACTCTGTGCACTGTCACATAAGCCTTCAGGCGCATTCCTATCCATCATAACTTTACCCGCAATCATTCGAAGCTTTCTCTTTTCTGCAGCTGTAAAAAATACATCAACGGATTGCTTATAAGAGCTGCAAAAAGTCATTGCTGTTGTTGTACCATTTTTGATCAATTCATCAAGAAATAATTCGGCAACTGTTGTTGCATAATCCAAATCAGAAAACTTCTGTTCTTCAACAAAAGTATAGGTATTAAGCCAATCCAATAAACTAGTACCGTATGATGCAATAACTCTATATTGTGGGTAATGAACATGCGTATCAATAAATCCTGGCATTATTAGGCTGTCTTTAAAGTGTTTTAAGGATAAAGAATTAGGCCATTTAGGAGCAGTAGTAGTATAGTCACCAACTTCTAGTATCTGTCCAGAATCATTATCAACAACCATAAGACCATCTGGAATATAAATTGCCTCTATAACCCTATCACTTTCAGTGCAGTGATAAATTGAAGCGCGGAAGAGATTATATTGACTCATTATTCTGCCTCAATCCAGGCTTTTAATTTTTCTCTTTCATCACTAGTCATATTTGTTTTATTACCCAAAGGCATAGAATTAGTTGCTACTGCGCGCTGATAAATTTGATTCTTACTAGCAATAATCTGCTCTTCGGTATTAAGCATAAATCCATTAGGAGCTGTAACAAAAATTTCGTCAGTAGGGTTTACTGAGTGACAGCTAACACAATGCGTCTCAATAATAGTTTTAACTTCAGCGATCGTTACTACACCTTCATATTGAACTTTGCTTTGGCTCGGCGCTAGCGCATAGACCAATACTATAGTTGAGATTATTATTATCCCAATCAAAGTGTTTTTAGACTGCCCTACTCCTTTTAAATTAAAGTAGTGTCGAATCATAACCAAAATTCCAACGATTGCGATCAAGGCTACCCACCCGAATTCTCCACTATAAATTGTAGGATAATGACCACTTATCATCATAAACAAGACTGGAAGCGTGAAGTAGTTATTGTGGCGAGAACGAATATAGCCCATTAATCCAAGCTCTTTACTTACTTCAGTACCCTCAACACATGCAGCAACTAGCTTTTTTTGTACAGGAATTATGACAAAAAATACATTTGCCACCATGACAGTTCCAATCATCGAGCCAATTTGCATATAAACCGCTCTAGGGTTGAAAATATTGCTATAAAAGTAGGCGCTTATAGCAATAATTACAAAAATTATTCCTATAAAAATTGATGATTTTTCTACCAGTTTTGACTTACATAAAATGTCATAAATTAACCAAAAAAGTAAAAGTCCAAGAAGACTCAGGCCTACACCATATGACGGCAATAACGAGCTATCAGAGCTAAGTAAATAAGTACTAGCATTGAAGTAATAGATAACTCCCAATAGCAATATTCCAGATATCCATGTGACGTATGCCTCCCACTTAAACCAATGCAGTGGCTCAGGCAATGTTTGAGGATATTTCTTGTATTTTTCTAGGTAATAAAAACCACCACCATGAACTGCCCATAAGTGCCCTGCTATTTCATCTCTGTTGCTTAATCGATCAAGTTTGTTTTCGAGCCAATTAAAATAAAAAGAAGCTCCAATCCAAGCAATTCCAGCAATTACATGTAGCAATTTCAAAGACATACTTAACCAATCTATGAGGTAAATTTTCATCATAAGCTTAACTCTACAGTTATATTAATATCTTCAACTTGCTTAACAATACATTGTTTTATAGTATCTGTATCAATATTATGTTTCCTATCAATAACTATGAATTGAGAATTATCATTAATACTAATCAGGGGGAAGTGCCATACTCCTCGTGAATAGCTTATCCCTTGATCTCCGTTACTAATAAAGGCCCTTATGTTCTCGATTACTGGCTCTTCTGATGGTGGTGAAACAACAACAAGAAAAGGGGAATTACCTTTAGGAATAAATGTTTGACTAAAAAAAGGATGTTTTTCCAACATTGAAATTTGAAGTGGGAACAGTCTTTTCTTTGCAACAAAAATATGAACACTTGTTTCACCGTGCTCTTCTTGAGTATCAATTTTGGCTAAATCTGCATATTTATAGGCATAACCATCATTGATAGTTACAAATTCTTTATTTTCAATGCTTAATACTTCACCAAATTGGCTAAAATTTTCCGCTGTCAAATTCGCTGGAATAAGTTTTATAGTATTCATTTTTATATAAAGTCTCCAATAAGTTTTAATCGAGCGATTCCACCATCTGGGAATATATCAATTCGTACATGAGTAATTTCTTGCTCATGAAGCAAATCTTCTTTTTTAAAAATATGAATTTTATTCATTCCTAGTTTTTTTCTTTCAATTATTTTATCCCAAGTATTGCTTTTCTCAATTAAAGTATTGTCATCAGTGTCAGAAATATTGGTTGATGAAATAGAGAAGGTATCTGGAAAGTTACCCTTAAAAAAACTTGTATCTATGACAATTTCATTTACTTTTGCAGGACTCGAGAGTGCTATGATTCCCCAATCATTTCCAGGTTTACGTCGACGCCTTGTTTCCCAGCCATCAGCCATACTCAATGGATTGTGTTCTTCGAGAACATTACTTAAGCAACCAAAATGCTCATCATTAGCAAACACTGCTCTCGCCCCACTTGCTTTAGAAATTACGTTGGTACCAGTAATTTGATATTTAGTGTCATCAGACCAGGCATTTCCATAGGCTCTGAATCGAGCAATACCTCCATCTGGATAAAGCGTTATCTTTAGATGAGTTAATGGTTGAGTTGATTTGCAAGAGAAAAGGTTATGAGAGTCACCCTCAAGGTTTTCTTGGGTTAATAAGTCAAACCATTCAGATACTGCAGATCCATCAACAACCCTATCATCGGTTGTTCCTCCTGGTACGTAACAACCCTGGATTGAGATTGCAGGTGCAAAGTTTCCAGTAAAGTTACTTGTGTCAATATTAAAGTTATTAATAATAGAAGTTGAGCCAAGCCTTATAAAACAAAAATCATTCTTACCATCACGGCGACGGCGACTTTCCCAACCATCCATCCACTTGCCATTCTCATCATATTTATCTTCAATCCAGACAGGCTCATTGGCTTGCAACATGCGACTTGAGTCTGCAAAAAATTCATCACTACAATAAATCACCTTGCTTCCAAGTTCGACACTTGCAACGTTTATTTGATCTTTATAATCCATAGATTTCCTTAATTCGTAACCAGGCAATCTTATTAATTTCATTTAATGCATTTAATCTTTCTTGGAGGTGTGAATTTTCTTGGCGCTTTTTAAAGCTTACCAATATCTCGGATTTATTTTTTTCCTTAACCGCCATAATAAAAGGGAAATTAAATTTAAAAAAATACTTATTATTAAGCTCTTTAAAAAGCTCAATCTCATTGTCAGAGCAGTCGTTTAAGCCTGCTGATTTTTGCTCAGTAGTAGAAAAATCAGTAAGCTCATTGTTTTGGGCTTTCTTTCCAGCCAACATTGGATGAGCCACAATTAAGTTATCTTGCAATTCAGATTTTGCTTGGAGCATAATTTCAGACAGCAATTGATGAAACTTCTCTAAGTTGTTATATTTGTCATCAGCTGCAACATGAACTAAAGACTGCTCAACAAACCATGGTGAGTGCTCATATAAGTTTTGAAAGACCTCTAAAAACTCTTTCGCAGATTGATTAGCCAACTCTGTTGGTAATTTCATTAATCTCTTTCCTTTTAAAAATTCTCATACCAATGGTCAGCTATCTCTCTACGAGTGCAAAACCAAACATCATCAAAAGTTTTAACATATTCTAGGAATTTCCTCATCGCCATTATTCTGCCAGGGCGACCCAGAATTCTAGCATGCATCCCAACTGACATCATTTTTGGGTGTGTCTTTCCTTCCAAATATAGTGCATCAAAACTGTCCTTTAAATAATTAAAAAACTGATCACCCGAATTAAAACCTTGTGGAGACGCGAACCTCATATCATTAACATCCAAAGTATAAGGAATAACTAAATGTTTATTATTGGATTCTAATTCATCAACCCAATAAGGAAGGTCATCGTCATAGGTATCACTATCATAAAGAAAGCCACCTTCCTCCATAACCAATCTTCTAGTATTTGGACTATTTCTCCCGGTATACCATCCTACAGGTCTCTTACCTAAGTATTCTGTCAAAACGGAAATGCAATCTTTAATATGTTCTCGCTCTGTCTTTTCATCCACATATTGGTAGTCTATCCAACGAAAACCGTGTGCACAAATATCATAATTTTTATCTACTAAATAATCAGCAAGTTCACGATTACGAGCTATAGCTAGAGCTACGGCAAAAATAGTAATGGGTACATCAAACTCTTTAAAGAGACGTAATATTCTCCAAACTCCTGCCCTAGATCCATATTCATATATCGACTCCATACTCATATGCCTTACCCCTTCATAAGGTTTGGCACCTACAATCTCTGATAAAAACGCTTCTGAAGCTTTATCGCCATGCAAAATACTATTTTCTCCTCCTTCTTCATAATTCAGAACGAATTGAACAGCAACTCTTGCTTTATTAGGCCAATTAGGGTGAATTGATTTTTCTCCATAACCGCTCATATTACGAGGGTAATTGTTAAGACTTTGGATTATTTTTTTGTCCATAATAATCTCTAATTAAATATGTGACTATAGCTATTATTCTTAATAGCTTTTGAATTAAAATTTAGTGACTCAACACAACGATCTAAATGAGTATTGATTGCCTTAAAGGCTTTAATAAGGTCATTACTCTTGATTGCTTCTATCAGTTCATAGTGCTCAGAGAAAGAACAAAAATTTGACTCAGTATCAGCATAAACTGAAGCAGCAAGAGCGCTTAAAGGTATAAGTGGCTTAAGGCTATCTACAAGAAACTTATTGTCACATAGTTCAGCTAAAGTTAAATGAAAGTCACAAGATAGCCTGGTTAGTTTTGCATGCTCTGAATTCTCATGCAGATGCTGTTCTTTAATTACCAAAGAATCAATAATTGAAAGATCTAGTTCATTATTTCGATGTTTTTCAACAAGAATCATAATGACGCCATTTTCTATAGCTTTTCTTGCCTCATAAATTTGTTTGGTTTCTTTTTTAGTTGGATAAGCAACTCGAACACTTTGATTTTTTTTATGAATTAAAACGCCAGAGTCTACTAGCTTGTCAAAACCCTGCCTAACAACCGCACGACTACAGCCAAACTCTTCTTGCAAAGAAATTTCAGAAAGTTTGACACCAGGCTTAAGTCTCTTTTTAAGAATTGCTTCGAGAACAAGGTCGACTACTTTATCAGGATTTGTGTGTAATGTTGTTGTCATTATTGTAATTTTTTACCTTTAGTATAAGTGTTTTAATAGGAGACGTCAATTTTGTTAACAATTATTGTAAACAATCTTTAGTACGTCTTATTAATTATTCATAATTAAATATGTTGACAAGTATAAAAAAAATATGTAACCTGTCTATTTAGTCAGGAAGTATCGTATTATTTTGTTTACTAAATAGAATAAGGAGTTATTGAATGATTAAAAGAAATAAATGGAAATATTTTTGACAAAGGACATCTTCAAGAATAGAATATTCACAACTCGGGTATTTAATTTCTATATACTTTAAAGAAGCAAAACTTGAGTTAAAAAATAGAAGATCCTTTAACTATCTTTTTTAATGATGGTTTTGTATTATTTATAAATTTTCAGATTACTAATTAAGGAGAGTACAAAATGAAAATCACGAAACATCCACACTTCAGTGGATTGATCAAAAAATCAGGACTAGCAATAATTGCTACTGCTTTTGTCCTAACAGCATCAATAGCACAAGCTGACATTAAGCCAGCTGTTGTTTATGATATTGCAGGAAAGAATGATAAATCTTTCAATGAGTCAGTTTTTAATGGCGTTGTAAGATTCATGGATGATACTGGTATTGCAGTTACTGAACTAGAGCCAACTAATGCTGCTCAAGTCGAACAGAGCCTTAAAAAGCTTGCTCAGCGTGGCTATGAGCCAATTGTTGCAGTAGGTTTTGGCATGTCTAATGCTGTTGCTGCTGCTTCTGAGGCATACCCTGACACAAAATTTACGCTAATTGATGGCTGGGTTATGGCACCAAATGTACAAATGGTTCTTTATAAAGAACACGAAGGTTCTTTCTTAGTTGGCATAATGGCTGCAATGGCTTCAGAGTCTGGCACTGTAGGCTTTGTTGGTGGTATGGATATTCCACTCATTAGTCGCTTTGAGTGCGGCTATAAGCAAGGTGTAGCATATCAAGATAGTTCTATGAAAGTTTTGGCTAACATGACTGGTTCAACTCCTGCTGCTTTCGGTAACCCATCTAAAGGTGGCGAGCTCACACGTAGTCAAGTTGAGGCTGGCGCTGATGTAGTATATGCCGCTGCTGGTGGAACTGGAATTGGTGTATACCAAACTGCTGCAGATATGGGCGTTCTAGCTATTGGTGTAGATGATAACCAAAACTACATGCAGCCAGGAACAATGCTTACTTCCATGTATAAATTAGTGGGAGATGCTGCTTATGATAGTTATGAGGCTGCTATGAATGGCACTTGGGATCCCGCAATGAGAGTTTTAGGTCTTGCTGAAAATGGAGTTGGTTATGCTATGGATGAGTACAATGCTGACTTAGTTTCTGCTGAGATGATTGCCGCTGTTGAAGCTGCAAGAGATGCTATTATTGCTGGTGATATAGTAGTTCATGACTATACGAGCGATAATACCTGTCCAATCTAAGTAATACTATTTTATCCCTAATACATCCGACCTTTTGGTCGGATGTATTATTTTCAGGACTCGA
>JAPYSK010000059.1 GCA_029936515.1 Candidatus Thioglobus sp. | reverse complement strand
CCCTCTATTTCTTTTTTAATTAAATCACTGATTTCAGAAGCGTTTAATTGCATAACTAACCTCTCTATATAAAATTAATTTACAGACAAAGAAACACTCAGAGCGTCTACTTTTGCCTTAATTGATGTATCGATTACCTTATCACCTTCTTTAATAATGACGCCGCCTTTAAGTGTCTTATCAATTTCAGTTTCAACAGCTACTGTTGTTTTATGCTTACTTGTTAAATCTTCAACGATTGCTTTTTGTTCTGCATCACTTAACTCAAATGCACTAATAACTTTAAAGTTCTTACTTTTATTAGCATTAGATACTGCTGACTCAAAAGCATCGGCGATACTGCTGATTACACTTGAACGATCATTATTAAGAATAAGATTTATAAATGCAGACTCTTGTTTGCTGAGCTCTCTCGAAGTTATCTTTCCAATTAGAGCAGAAATCAAATCAAATTTTTGATCCTTGCTTTTGCCTGGAGAAGCAATGAAAGCCTTCGTGTTTTTATCGGCCATAATTGCACTAGCGGCAGCTAAAAAGTCACTCCAACTTGAGACGGATTTACTTTGTCCTGCAATTTCAAAAATCGCTTGAGCGTATGGCTTGGCAATTGTTGATAATTCCATCGTACCGACCTATAGTGATTGAGATAGCTTTGAAAGCATATCTTTGTGAGCCTTAACGTCAACTTCTTTTTCTAATACCGAGTTGACTCCCTGCATAACTAGTGTTGAGACTTGATTTTTAAGCTCATTGCGTGCTTTCACAACCTCTTGGTCAAGTTCAGATTTAGCATGAACTTTAATTTTGTCTGCTTCTTCAGAAGCCACACCCTTGGCATTGTCAATCATTACGTTTGCTTGTTTATCAGCGTTTGCAATAATCTCAGCTGCTTGATTTTTAGTGCTTGCTATAAGCTCTTCAGCATTTTTCTGTGCTAATGCGTGCTCTTCTTTTCCAAGTTCAGCCGCCTTCAATCCATCTTCAATGGACTTTTTACGTGCAGCCATTGCTTCAACGAGTGGTGGCCAAATAAACTTCATGCAGAACCAGACAAACATAGCGAACATAATTGTTTGCCCAACTAGCGTAAGGTTAATATTCATAGCTAAATACCTTTATTTAGTTAAAAAACAAATTATCCAGCAACCGCAAATAAGATATACATAGATATACCAACGGCAATCATAGGTACCGCATCAACAAGACCCATAACGATGAACATTTGCGTTCTTAGCATTGGAATAAGTTCCGGTTGACGAGCAGCACCTTCGATGAATTTAGCGCCAAGGATACCAATACCGACAGCTGCTCCTAATGCTCCTAAACCCATTAAGATTGCCCCTGCTACAAATAACGTTGCTTGTACTTCTGTAATCATTTTTTACTCCTACTTATAAAAACTATTGAAAAAAATTAATGCTCTTTTTGGTGTGCCATATCCATATATACGATTACCAAGGTCATAAAGATAAACGCCTGAAGCAATACAATTAAGATATGAAAAATAGCCCACGGTAAAGACAGGCTCCACTGAATCCAGAATGGCAACAGTGCAATTAGAATAAAGATCATCTCACCTGCATACATATTTCCAAATAAACGTAATGCAAGTGAAACTGGCTTTGCCAGCAAGTTCACTCCTTCTAAAAATAAGTTGAAAGGCAACATCCATTTACCAAAAGGATGTAGTGTTAGTTCCCCTACAAATCCACCAAGTCCTTTTTCCTTGACACTATAGTAAAGGATTAATAAGAAGATACCAATAGACATGCCGAATGTTGCATTAGGGTCAGTTGTTGGAACTACTTTAAGGAAATGTACCCCCATAGCTCCAGCCAACGAAGGAAGCCAATCAACAGGAACAAGGTCCATAGTATTCATTAGAATAATCCAAATAAAGGTTGTTAATGCAAGTGGGGCCACCATTGGATTCTTGCCACTAAAAGAGCCACGAACATTCTCATCAATAAAGTCGATAATACTCTCTAAAAAATTTTGAAAGCCACTGGGAGCCTCAATTGATGCACGTTTAGCAGCCATAGCAAACAAGAAAAGAAATAATACACCAAGAACAAAAGAAAAGCCGAGTGTGTCAACGTGAAACGCCATAAAACCCATCTCTTTGGCCTCTAGGGCATCATTTGCAAAGCCCCAATGTCCATCTGGAAACTTTCCGTATGTTAAATTCTGAAGATGGTGCTTAATATAAGCGCCAGATGTTAGTTCACCACTTGCCATTATTTTTGCCTTAACCTATCTAATATAAATCCAGTCTGACCCAACACCAAACTCAAACAAAGAGCTGGTGGATCAAGTTCTAACCAACCAAGTCCAATTAAAGTTAGTAGGACTACAGAAAGGGCCCTGAAAGCACTACTATTAATCGCCATCCTAAAACTTTTTTGTGCATCAGCATCAACCAATGCTTTTTGTTTATTTATATACCAGTCAAAAACCCAAGTATTACTCAAACTTACCAAAGCTCCATAAAGAGCAGCAATTCCTAACCCATAAATGGTGAAAGCTATTACAACTAAAGCAAGGATTAAGTATTGAATAAGTGAGTCAATTGATTTCACTTTTTTCTCCAACCACCCTGACCAGATACAAACGCAACATTATACAATTTAATGTCAAATAGTCAAGACCTCAAACTACAATTTATTTATTGAGAGGTAAGTTTTATTTTTTTTAAATTATTGGTGGGTTTAGCCCACTAAGAAAAATTAATGTAACTCAGTTTAAGCACTCGATTTAATCATTTCTTCAGCAGCCACTCTTGTTTTATCACTAATAGTAATTCCACCTAAAATTCTTGCAACCTCTTCGGTCCTTTGACTTAGACTGAGGTCTGTGACATGAGTAAAGGTTGCTCCATTTTTCTGAATCTTTACCACCTTCAAATGTTCTTTCCCTTGTGCTGCAACTTGTGCAAGGTGTGTGACACAAATAATTTGGTAGTGAGTGGATAATTTTTTTAACATTTGACCCACAATTTCTGCCACTGAACCACTAATACCGACATCCACCTCATCAAAGACTATACTCGGTATAAGCTCGGAATTACTGGTTACTACTGAAAGGGCCAGTGAGATTCGTGATAATTCACCGCCAGATGCCACCTTATTGAGAGGTTTGAGACCTTGTCCAGTATTAGTTTTAACATGAATGATAATTTCCTCCATTCCATTCAAGCGAATAGAGTTTTTGAGAGGCTTAATAGAAAAATCAATTTCACTCCCAGGCATTCCAAGATTCTGCATTATCTCTGTAACTTTTTTTGACAAAGACTTGCTAGCAACCAATCTTTTATCGCTTAATAATTGTGACTTACTGTAGTAATTTTTCTCAAATTGATTCTGTTTAATTAGTAACTCTTCTAGCTTATCGTTTGATGAACCTAGGTCATCGAGTTGGGCTTGGAGATTAGTTTGAACACCTAGTAGTTCTTGTATTTGACAATTATGCTTCCGACCTAGCTCATGCAGGATATTAATTCTTGCAGTAAGCTCCACAGAATTATCTTCAATGCCCCCAATTTTATTAAGGTAGTCTGTTAAATCATAAATACTCTCTTGAACCTGAACTTGTGCGCTTGATAACAATGACTGAATAGAGTCGAGTCGTGAATCTAGCTCTCTTGAGTGTTCAACAGAACGCTCTCCATCTATTAAAATATTATTTACTCCTGACTCATGGTCTAAGGACTCAAGTATCTTGGATATTTTTTCGACTAATAAGCTCGCATTGACAGATACCCTGTAGTCATCTTCAATGCTATCAAGCTCATCTTGTGTCATACCAATTTGCAATAACTCATTGAGCTGGTGACTTAAAAGTTCTTTTTGAGTCGACAAAAGTTCATTATTTTTTGTTAAATCTTCAATTTCATTTTGAATTTGTTGATACTGATAAACAGTTGAATTGACTTCTTCACACAAGTCTTGAGTAATAGCATAATCATCTAAAAGAATTCGATGCTGGTTACTTCGAAGTAGAAGTTGGTGTTCATTTTGACCATGCATATCAATTAAATAACCGCCGATATCACGCAAAGTTGATAAAGGAACATTACTTCCATTCACATAAGAACGAGACTTTCCGTCTGCACTAATAACTCTTCTTAGAATGCATTCAGTTCCATTTTCTAGATCTAGATTTTCTAATAACGATTGAAGGCGATCTTCAATGTCAATGCTGAATGTTGCAACTATTTCTGCCTTGCTCGCACCGTCTCTAACCAAAGAAGCATCAGAGCGTCCGCCAACAACTAGGCCTAGTGCTTGGATTATGATTGATTTTCCAGCGCCCGTTTCACCAGTCACTACTGTCATTCCATTCTTAAACTCAATGTTTAATTCTTGGACAACCACTAAATTTTTAACAAATAGTTGATCTAACATATCTTAAATTTATTAAACCTTCTGGCCCCAATGTAGCTTTGAACGAATAATCTCAAAATAATCATAGCCCTTAGGATGAATCAAGTGAACAAAATTATCATGTTGCTTAATACGCAAATCATCACCCACCGATACTGAAACTGCGGATTGAGCATCAAAACTTATTGTGGCCCTATCTTCACAGTCTAAAAGTGTAATTAAAACCTCACTTTCCCCATGAAGAATAAATGGCCTATGGCTCATTGTATGAGGACTTATTGACACTAGGCAAATGGCATTAGTACTGGGATGCATAATCGGACCACCACTTGACAAAGCGTAAGCGGTAGATCCAGTAGGCGTTGTAACTATTATTCCGTCCGCTCGCTGATTATTAACAAAATCATCATCAACAAATAACTCAAATTCTATCATTCTTGGAGTTTCATTACGGTGCACTACAACTTCATTTAAAGCCAAATGTTGAGATATTAGCTCGCCATTTCGTTCTATTTGACAACTCAATAAGGATCTTTTTTCTTTAATATACTCCCCTTTTAAGATGCCACTAACAATAGGAATCATCGACTCGACAGGGACGTCGGCTAAAAAACCAAGTCTACCTAGATTAACGCCAAGGATAGGGATGTTGCTATCAACATAGGTTCTGGCAGTATTCAATATTGTTCCATCACCACCTACAACAACAATTAGGTCGGCATCTTTTTTAATATCATCGCCATCCTCTAGAAGGGTCACTCCTTTATCTTTAATGAATACGCCAAGCTCCCAAGCAGTTTTTTGACTGGTAAAATCATTTGGTTTACAGATAATGCCAATAGTATTAAACATAGGCCTTGAAAAATTCAAAAGAATGACTAAATATCCCCCTAAATATACATTAGTTTGATTACACAATGACAAAAAAGAAAGAACAAAAAACTCAAAAAGTTAGCCCCAAAGAGGTTAATAAAGAATCATCAGTTGATTCTGAAGCAGTTATAGATTTAGAAACTCAGCTCGCAGATGCCCAGCAGTCTGCAAAGGATAATTGGGATAAGTTATTGCGCTCCCAAGCTGAGATGGAAAACCTTAAAAGAAGAACCTCAAAAGACCTTGAAAATGCTCACAAATATGCACTTGATGGCTTTGTTAAAGCTCTCTTAGATGTCAAAGACTCTCTTTCGATGGGACTAAAATTAGCCACCGATGAAAATGCCAGTCTAGAGCATACTGTTGAAGGTCTTGAACTAACAAAGAAAGTATTTACCACTACTCTTGAAAAATTTGGAGTTGAAACAGTTGATCCTAAAGATGAGAAATTCAATCCAGAACTTCATGAAGCTGTAACGATGATTCCAATGCCTGACAAGGAATCAAATATAGTTCTTGAGGTTGTCCAGGTAGGCTTTACTCTTAATGGGCGCTTGGTTAGACCAGCAATGGTTATTGTTGT
>JAPYSK010000010.1:4324-35181 GCA_029936515.1 Candidatus Thioglobus sp. | reverse complement strand
AAAGGCGTTTTATAAATTTGTTTAAGCTAAAGCTATTTCCGTAGGCAATAACGAGACTAATTCCTACTGCATTTAGAAACAAGAAAACAATTAAGTAGCGCCAATAGCTGGTAAGCCAAAAGTTAGATAGAGGAATATTTGTATAGCCGAATTCGTTTAGATCATAAATTAAATGAAACAGTATCATCATTATGATTGCAATTCCTCTTATTAGGTCAAGTGCTTGGTCTCTGTTTAATTTTTTTATGCTTATCATTGTTATTTTTGCAAAATGAATGTGCCAACTAATGTGTGTTTTTAACATTAAAATGGCGAAAGTGTTTATATTTTTTACAAACGATTATTCGGAGAATAGTTATGGCTAATTTTGATATAAGTCAGTTTAAGGTAGTTGAGAGTCCTTATTATCAAGAGCAATTTAATGAAGTTGATCTCTATAAGGTTGCATACAGTTCACGCCTACCATTAATGATAAAGGGTCCAACTGGCTGTGGTAAATCTAGATTTATTGAGCATATGGCTTATAAACTAGATAAACCTATTATTACAGTATCTTGTAATGAAGATATTACAGCTTCGGATTTAATTGGTCGTTTCTTACTTGACTCTGATGGAACAAGGTGGGTTGATGGTCCATTAACTATTGCTGCTCGTCATGGTGCAATCTGCTATCTTGATGAAATTGTAGAAGCTCGTCAAGACACTATGGTTGTAATACACTCATTAACTGACCATCGTCGTGAATTAATGATTGACAAAAAAGGCGAACTATTAAAAGCACACCCAGATTTTCAGTTGGTTATTTCATATAACCCAGGCTACCAGTCAATAATGAAGGACCTTAAGCAGTCTACTAAACAACGCTTTGTAGCCCTAGATTTTGATTTTGCAAGTCCTGAGATAGAAGCAATTATTGTAAGTAATGAGTCAGGAGTTGATCCTGAAATAGCTAAAAAGTTAGTTCAATTTGCAAATACCACACGTAAACTTGTAGGGCATGGTCTTGATGAGGGTGCCTCGACAAGACTTCTGAATTATGCTGGTGTTTTGATAAGTAAAGGTGTTGATATAAAAGACGCTTGTCAAATAGCTTTGATAAAACCTATTACTGATGATGCTGAAGTCAGGGAAGCCATGAATGCCTCTATGGAAGCTATTTTTGGATAAATTCATTCACTGTGATGACTAACCCTACTGATGATCGTAATCTAAAATGTGCATTTGAGTCAGTTCATCTGGAGTTTTCTAAACATATAAGCACTGCTCGTTCAAAACTTACTCAAGAGTCTTTGGATGAGTATTATGATGGAGTTGAATTTTTTGCTACGATTGGACAAGGAGACACTATTTCAATCGCCTTTGCTAATGTTATGCCCTGGGTAGGGGCTCATTTTGGTAAGAATTCAATTAAAAAAATCACTGAGTTTTCTTATGAAACCATTGCCAGAAGTCCAAATAAAGAGTTTTTGGTTGATTTTATATTTAGTTTGATAGAGGTTATTAATTACGTAAAAGAAGATGAACTTGAAAAGTTTTTGAGTCTGATTGGTTATCAACTAAAGGAGACTACATACTCTGTTCACGGAATCCATGTGACTCATAGCTCACCATCCTTTAGAGCCTTTTTATCTAGGATAGGTGTAATACTTTCGCAACTGGATTATGAAGGAATATATGAATGGATTAATTACGGTTTAAGATATTTTAAGAGCCACCCAGAACGGCAAAAGGCTTTTTTCTCCTTATCAACATCAGATTCTCGTGCAATTTTTCAACGACAGAGAAAAGGAGTTTTGTTTGTTGATATTGAGAGACGTGCGAATTTATTACAGCTCGCACTGTGGGGTACTGATTTTATGTACGCACCTTATTCACCAGACTTTGAACAACTTGAACATTTTCATCCTTATTTAGAGGATGGTGTTATCAGGTTGCCTGATATTTATACCGAACTAAATGGAGTTAATGGCTCGAAGCGCTATCTTGCATTAATTGCGCACTTATTGGCACATAACCAATTCACCACTGCAATTGTGGCTGATAATCTGAGCCCCCATCAAAGATTGTTTGTTGAGGTTTTTGAAGATGCGCGAGTGGAATATTTATGTACTAAACAGTATCCTGGCCTCAAATCTATATGGCAAGAATTGATTCCAAAGATTGGAGAAAGTGTCTGTAATGAAGAAACTCAGTCTTGTATTAGGCACCGAGCCACAATGCTTAGTCGTGCATTAATTGATGAAAATCATAACTATAAAAATGTTGAAATATTGAAATTCGTAAACAAATTTAAAGAGCTAATGAATATTGGAGAATCAACCACTGAAGATAGTTTATCTTTGGGTCTAGATTATTTAGCTAATACACGTCATGCTTCAGATTCCCTCGCAGACATATTCTTCACAGATACTGAGATTAGTTATCGGGATGATAATCGAGTTATGTGGATTTTTATTGAGGATGACGATGAGGGTGATGATATATTTCATAAGAAATTCGAAGACAAAGAAAACCAAAAACTTGAAGTAGTTATTCCACCTCACTATTATGACGAATGGGATTACAAATATGCATCCTATAAGCCAGATTGGGCAGCAGTTTATGAGCGATTGCATTCCCATTCAGATGCTACTTTTATCGATCAATTGCTTGATAAGAATCGTGATCTCGCAAAGCAATTAAAGCGAATTTTAGATCTCTTGAAGCCGCAAAATAAAAAACGCCTCCGGTTCCAAGAAGAGGGTTCTGAGCTCGACTTAGATATTGCACTTCGTAGTGTTATTGAACTTAAGAATGGGTCACAACCTGACACTAGAATCAATACCGATTTTGAGCATGACTCTCGAAGTGTATCCGTACTTCTTTTGTTAGATTTATCGGAGTCACTTAATGACATTGTAGATTCTACAAACCAGACAATCCTTGAGCTCTCTCAAGAAGCTGTATCTCTACTAGCATGGTCAGTAGAACAATTAGGCGATAATTTTGCGATTGCTGGGTTTAACTCGAATACTCGCGAACAAGTAATGTATTACCATATTAAGGGTTTTTCTGAGCGCTGGGATGATACTGTTAAGGCAAGATTAGCTAATCTAAAGGCAGAATATTCAACACGAATGGGTGCCGCTATTCGTCATGGTACACATTATCTCGATCTACAAAAAAGTGATAAAAAACTAATGTTAATTTTGACGGATGGTGAGCCATCTGATGTTGATGTAGAAGATCCTGAAATGTTGATAAAGGATACTCATAAGGCAGTTCAAGAATGTCAGCAAAAGGGAATGTATCCATACTGTATTAGCTTGGATAATAAGGCCGACGAATATATTTCAGATGTTTTTGGGTCTCATTATTCAGTCATTGATAGAATTGAATCATTACCGAAAGAATTACCACAATTGTTTTTATCTTTGACAAAATAATGAATTTACTCAAATACTTGAGAGACAAAAGTCTTGTCAATTGTAATTAAGGAATCATCAAGAAGTTCCAGGCATTTTGGTACAGCCAAAAAAACCGCTCCAAGGCATACTGATATTGCTACCGGCTTTCCAGGAAGATTAATAATTAAACTGTTGCCCCTGGTGCCGGCTATTTGACGTGAAAGAATCGCTGTAGGGACTGTTCGAAGCGAAACCGTTCTCATTTGTTCAGCAAATCCATCAAATACTCTTTCACAAACAGACTGGGTAGCTTCAGGTGTAACATCTCTTGTAGTCGGACCAGTACCACCAGTAGTGAGGATTAAATTACAACCAAGGTTGTCGCTCATTTCTATAAGGGTTTGTTCGATCAAAGGCTGCTCATCTTCAATTACTTTTGAAACCACTTCGTATGGACTTATGACGGCTTTTGAAATCCACTCCTGCATTGCGGGACCACTAATATCTTCATATATGCCACGCGCGGCTCTATCTGAAATAGTCAGGAAGCCAATTTTAATTTTAGTATCAGTCATATATGGTTTTAGCCTCCAGTTACTGGAGGAAAGAAAGCGACCTCATCTTCTTCAGTAACTATTGTATTTACAGTAACCATTTCATGATTGACTGCACACAAGATATTATTTGGAAAGTATTGCTTCCCATGCTTCTCAATTAGTTTTTGTTTGATTAATGATATTGTCACTGGTGAATCAAAATCCATCACGTCATGGTTTGTTTTTAAGTTCTCTTTTAGGGAGGCGAAGTAGAGAATTTTCATCCACCAATCTCCACCATCTGTCTACTACTAATATTGTCAATTACAGAATCAAAGAAGTGTTTTTCTGGTTTTTTTGTTATAGCATTAAGAATCAATTGCTTAATTTCTGCATCACTCATTCCGGACCTAAGCGCATCACGAAGTGATACTGAGTCTTTTTGACCAAGGCATAAGATTAATTCACCCTTTGCTGTTAACCTGACACGGTTGCAGCTACTACAGAAATTATTAGAAACAGCTGATATCGTTGCAACACTAGTATTGGTTCCAATAATATGAAGTGCTTTTGCTGGTCCATCAGTTTGCTGTGCTTTCTTAGATTCAAGTTTGTTTCCAAACTTTGTATAGACTCTCTCAAGAATATCTTTTTCGCTGTAATGTCTATCGACAGCCTCTATTCCAGCAAGACCTATAGGCATAGTCTCTATAAAACGAATATCCAGACCTCGATCAATGGCAAAGTCAATCATTGACTCAATTTCATCATCATTAATACCCTTCATGACTACCATATTTAGCTTGATAGGTTTCATTCCAGCTGAAATTGCAGCGTCAATACCTTTAATAACAGTTGCTAAGTCTCCATCCCTAGTAATCTCCTTAAAGCGCTCTGGAATAAGTGAGTCAATTGAAATATTTGCCCTATTAATGCCGTTAGCTTTTAACTCAGTTGCTAATGGACTCAAGAGGTGTGCATTAGTTGAAAGTGGGATATCAGTAAGACCTGAAATTTCTCCCAGCATTTTAGTTAGCTCAAGAATATCTTTTCGAAGTAGGGGCTCACCACCAGTAAGACGAACTTTTGTAACTCCTAATTCTGAAAAAAGACGAACAATTTTGGCAATCTCTTCAAAAGAGAGAACTTGTGATCTTTTGGTATGAGTTTGGTGATCCTCTTCTCTACAGTAATGACATCTGTAATTGCAGTGGTCTGTAACTGAAACTCTTAAATAAGTAATTTCTCGATTATATGGATCAATTATCTTATTCATCATGGTAGTACCCAGTGCCCCGACTTTCCACCTTTCTTTTCTATTAGCTGAACATTATCAATGCGCATAAAGCGATCGACCGCCTTACACATATCATAAACCGTAAGAGCTGCAATGCTTGCAGCAGTTAATGCCTCCATTTCAACTCCAGTTTTACCATTAAGCTTGGCTGTAGCAATGATATCAATACAGCAGTTTTTATTATTTGGAGTGAGCTCAACACTCACCTTTGATAGCATCAGAGGGTGACAAAGAGGAATAAGATCAGAGCATTTTTTTGCAGCCTGAATCCCTGCAATTCTAGCAACAGCAAGGACATCTCCTTTTTTATTTGATTCAGAGACAATTAACTCAAGCGTTTCAGGTTGCATTACTACTCTTGCGCCAGCTTTAGCTTCACGCGTAGTGTTATTTTTATCTGAAACATCAACCATTTGTACTTCACCATTAGCGTTGATATGGGTTAATTTACTCATCTCGTTAATTCACTCAATGGGTAATAGTTCAGTATGGTTCCGGCTTCAAATGTAGTATTTTCAGGTATCTCAATAAGTCCATCGGCCCAAACAACTGAACTCATTACGTCTGAGCCCTGTTTGGGGTAAAGGTTTGCTAAAGGTGTTTCCGATGAGTAATCAATACGAACACGCGCATACTCACGCCTAGGTTTAGCTCGCTTAGAATCAAAATTTGCTTTCACCTTTAATATTTTAGAACCATAGTTAGTGTTTCCCTGCATTTTTTTTATAAATGGCAATGAAAAAATACAAAAGGTTACAAAGCTTGATACTGGATTGCCAGGTAGTCCAATGAATGGGGTTTGTTTAACTTTACCATAAGCTAGAGGTTTTCCAGGCTTCATTCGAATTTTCCAGAGATTTAATTCTCCAAGTTTTTCTACGGCAGGTTTGACATGATCCTCTTCACCAACAGAGACGCCACCGGTAGTCATAATTAAGTCACACTGAGTCTCAAGGGTTTCAAGTGCATCGCAAGTTGCATCTAACTTATCCTCAATATTTCCTAGATTAATTACATCACAACCAACCTGATTGAGAAGGGCAACCAGTGCATAGCGATTAGAGTTATAAATTTTTCCAGGTGATAAGGGGTTTCCCGGTTCCACTAGTTCATCGCCAGTAAAAAAAACACCAACTTTAATTTTTTTGAAAACAACTATCTCACCGACGCCAACTGAGGCAGCTAGAGAAATATCTTGAGGTTGAATTTGTTTACCGGAGCTAAGAATAACGTCAGCCTCAAGGATGTCATTACCAGTTGGTCGAATATTTTCATTTAAATTAATAGCTCTTGCAACTGAAATCTGAGAGCCATCTTCAGATAGTTCACATTCTTCTTGCATAACAACAGTATTAGCCCCTTTTGGAATTGGTGCACCAGTAAATATTCTTGCAGCACAACCCATTTTTAAGTCATTACCAGTTGAGCCTGCAGTGATTCTATCAACAATATCAAAACTCAGGTTGGTTTGTGATACTTGACTATCATCAAGTGCAATAGTGTAGCCGTCCATGGCGCTATTATCAAAGCCTGGGACGTTAATTGTTGAATGAATATCACTTGCTAAAATTCTACCTAGTGAATTATCCAAAGAAACGGTCTCTGTCTTGTTTGAGACACTAGCAGAATTAAGTAAAAATGTTAATGCATCATCTGCACTCATCAACGAATCATTGAACATTGCTGAGCTTGAGTTAACTTCTTGACTATTCATCAGGTAATAAGGATTTAGTATTCATAGGGTGTATTATACAATTACAAGTAAATTTTCTAATTACAAATGACTTGAAAAAAGAACAAGCATTAAGTGAAAAAAATATCTAAAAATGAGATTTCAGCTGTTATCTTAGCAGGTGGGCGAGGATCAAGAATGGGCGGCAAAGACAAGGGCCTCATTGAATTTCGTGGTCTTTCATTAATAGCTCATGTAGTTAATGTAGTTAAAATCAGAGTAAATCAGATATTTATTAGTGCAAACAGAAGTTTAGATGACTATTCAAAATATGGCAAAGTAATTGTTGATGATTTAGAAGACTATCAGGGGCCTTTAGCTGGAATTTCTAAAGCTTTAAAAGTCTGCTCTTCCAATTATTTGCTAGTACTCCCCTGTGACAGCCCAATGATTAATTTAACGTTAATAGATGCTTTGATTGAGAGAATGGAATCTAGTGAGTCGGATATTTGTGTGGCTCATGACGGTAAAATAATGCACGCAACATTTGCGCTTATGAAATCAAATCTTAATGAAAGTTTAGATAAATTTTTAGATGATGGAGGTCGCAAAATGGCGCTCTGGTATCGTCAGCAACGTACAGAAAGAGTAGATGTTTCAAGTCATTTGGAGTTATTAACTAATTTAAATAGCCCAGAAGACTTCAATTTTTAAGATTTCCAGCGTTTTTTTTGTTTTTTGTCGCTCACTCGTGCCTCTACCCATCCCTCATTATTCTCTGTTAACTCTTTTTTCCAAAAGGGTGCGTCAGTTTTAAGGTAGTCAATAATAAAATTACATGAATCAAAAGCTTCTTGACGATGTTTACTGGTTGTTATCACTAAGACAATCTGATCGTTGACATTTAGCGTTCCAATTCGATGAATAATAGTAATATTTTGAAGTTCCCATTTCTCTCTTGCCTTTGTAGCAATTAATTCGAGAGATTTTTCAGTCATTCCTGGGTAGTGTTCAAGAGTCATTGAGCTAAGAGATTTCGAGCGAAGATCTCTGACAGTTCCAACAAAGCTTACAATTGCCCCAACGCTGGAGTTATTTGCTCTGGCGAGATTTACCTCAGTCGTTAAATCGAAGTCATCAGTTTGAACGATAATTTTATCCATTGCTTAATTTTATCGCTTTTGAGAACTACTTAATGACCTTTGGATATTTATTAATTCGATTATAATTTGTCTTAAAACACAAAAAACTAGATGAAAGTTGCAGCTATCTCATTAAATATTGCTTGGCAAGATATCGACAAAAACCTTGAACGTGCTGAAGAGTTTATTCTTCAAGCTAAAACTGATGGATGTGACGTAGTTGTTTTTCCGGAAGTTTTTAATACAGGCTTTATAGCAGAGGTAGGAAAGTATGCTGAAACTCCACACTCTAAAACTTATCAATCTCTCCAACAACTCGCATTAACTCACTCAATAAATATTGTAGCTGGTGCTAGTGAAAAAGAGCCAAACGAAAAAGCTCATAATATCGCCCTTGTTTTTGATGATCATGGAAATGAAGAAGCAAAATATTCAAAACTACAGCCTTTTAATTATGCAAATGAAGGTAAATACTTTGCTCCTGGAGATAAATCTGTAACCTTTGGATTGGCTGGAGTTTCTTGCTCGGTTTTTATTTGTTATGATTTACGTTTTCCTGAAATTTTTCGTCAGGTTGCAAGAGAAGTTGAGGTTATTTTTGTTATAGCAAATTGGCCCTTCACTCGTGAATCCCATTGGCAGAACTTACTAATAGCACGTGCAATAGAGAATCAGTGCTTTATTGTTGGTGTCAATCGTATAGGTGATGATGGGGTAGGCTTAAAATTTCATGGAGCTTCGATGGTAATTGATCCACTAGGAAAGATTTTGATGCAAACAGATGAAAAAACTGAGTATGAAGTTTGTGAATTTGATACTAGCGAAGTAGTTAAGGTTAGAAAAAAATTTCCATTTTTAGATGATATTCGTTTTGTTTAGCTTAAGAAAATGAATAATTTGAATCGAGAAGACTTTATAAAGCTCGATACTCTTGACCCGATTAAAAAAGTTCGAGAAGAATTTGCCTTGCCAAAAGATGTTATTTATTTTAATGGTAACTCTTTGGGCCCTCTCCCTAAAAATACCATTAAGTCACTAGACTCAGTAATTCAAAAAGAGTGGGGCAATGGTTTAATTAGAAGTTGGAATGACGAAAACTGGATTAATTTACCCCGTAATCTTGGTAACCAGATAGCGCCATTAATAGGCGCAAAAGAAGGTGAAGTAATTGTTGTTGATAGCACATCTGTTAACTTATTCAAGGTTCTTTCATCTGCACTGATACTGAATAAGACTCGAAAAGTAATTGTTACTGAGGCCGGAAATTTTCCATCAGATCTGTATATCCTAGAGGGCGTCAATAAGATGTTTGGTGAGGGTTATGAGCGATGCTTGATTGATGAGGGGGATGACGAGATTGAAAAATATATCGACTCATCGACCGCCGTTGTAGTGCTTTCACATATTAACTATAAGACAGGTCGTATAACTGATTTAAAAAAAATTACAACTTTTGCACATGAAAAAGGTGCTCTAGTTGTTTGGGATATAAGTCATAGCGTCGGTGTTTTTCCGATGAATCTACATGATCTTGGTGTGGACTTCGCTGTTGGTTGTACATATAAGCACTTAAATGGTGGCCCAGGCTCCCCTGGGTTTTTATTTGTACATCGCTCTCTTATTGAACAAGTTTCGCAGCCATTGACTGGCTGGTTAGGGCATATTAAGCCTTTTGACTTTGAAGTGGAATATCAGCCTGCAAATGACATTAACAAGTTTATTTGTGGAACGCCACCAATTATTGCTTATAAAGCAATAGAGAGTGGACTGGAAATCTTTAAGGAACTATCAATAAAAGAAATACGCACAAAGAGCACTAGGTTATCTGAAATGTTTATACAATTGATACAACAAGAATGCAATCAATTTGGTTTTACGCTTTTTTCTCCAAAAAATTCAGAACAACGTGGAAGTCAGATTTCTTTTCTTCATGAAAACGCCTACCCCATTATTCAAGCTTTAATATCACACGGCATTATCGGCGATTATCGTGAACCTAATATCATGCGATTTGGGATATCCCCCCTTTATATGAGATTTGAAGATATATGGAATGCGATAACTTGTTTACGGGAAATAATGCAAACTGGAGAATGGCAGTCTGAAAAATTTAAGAATAAAAATTACGTAACGTAATGATTTAAACTGCATAAAACTCTCATATGGGTTTTGATAATTTACCAACTATACTAATCCCTAGTGCTACTGACGGCCCAATACCCAAAGCAAAGATAACCGTTCCAAGTCCAATCACTTCTCCTAATAATTTATCAATATTATTAAGCAGACAAATTGATCCCAAGATAACAACACTTATTTCAATCGCCGTTCGAATTGAATATATAGGTAGGTTACTTATTTTTTGTAAGCCAATCATTAACCCATCTCTTGGTCCAGCACCTAGATTTGATATTAAATAAAATCCACTCCCAAGACCTATAGTAAGGACACCAATTACGACTTGTAAAACTTGCTTCGGGTAATATTCTGGATAAGGTAAATAATAAACTGAGAATTCAATTGTTAATGCTATTATGAAGGCATTTAGAATTGTTCCCATTCCAGGTTTTTGTTTAAGCGGAATCCACAGGAGCAATACAAAAATACTAATAACAAAAGTAGAAAGACCAATAGACCAGTCTGTGAGATTTGATATTCCTACAGCTAATACAGTATATGGACCAACACCCGCACCACTGGTAATAAGAAGGCTCTCTCCTAGACCAAACAAAAATAGTCCAAATACTAAAAATATAAAGGTCAATGGCTTAGGCTTTAGATTGAAAGAATCTTCAGAACTCCAAACAACTTTGGGAATTTTTTTGATAGTAAAGGTCTCAAAAAAAAGTTTCATAGATAGTTGTCGAAGTAAAAAATTATAGTAATAATACAGTTGTTTAAGATTATTCTATAGCTGTGTATAAATTATTGTATTTATCTTCTCAATTTAAGGCTTTAGTGATTATCATAGGTCTATTAAAAATGAACTCAAAATATGAAGTTGTTAATTAATCAAATATCATGACAGTAGCGCTTAGTAAAACTGATATCGAAAGCTTTAATAATGATGGCGTTGTTGTATTGCGAGGTGTTTTTAAAGAATGGATTGATATATTAATTAGAGGGGCTGAATTTCATATAAATAACCCAAGTAGTAGCGCTTTAGTTCATCAAGAGAAAAGCTATCAAGGGCATTTTATGGAAGATTTTTGTAATTGGCAGCGCATTCCTGAGTACAAAGATTTTGTCCTTAATTCACCCTTAGCTTCTCTTGCTGCAGAATTAACAGAGTCTAAATCTGTACAGTTTTTCCATGATCATTTTTTTTATAAAGAAGCTTACTCTGGAGTTGAGACACCTTGGCATCAAGATATGCCTTATTACTGTGTTTCGGGGGATCAAACTGTAAGTTTTTGGTTGCCACTTGAATCAAGGGAGCAAAGTGTCTCATTGAAGTGTTTGGCTGGTAGCCATTCCTTTCCAAAAGAAATTCGACCAACAAGTTGGTCTAATAACGATAGTTTTTACGAAGATAATGAGTCATTCATGGATTTACCCAATATTGATAATGGTGATTATGAAATTAAGCAGTGGGCAACAGAACCAGGCGATGTGGTAGCTTTTAATTTTAAGGCAATACATGGCGCTAATGCTAATACAGTGGAAGGTTTAAGTCGAACCCTTTCCTTTCGTTTACTTGGTGATGATGTAGTTTATCGTCAACGATTAGGGCGAACTTCACCTAATTTTCCAGATATTAATCAAAAAAATGGTGAACGCTTAAGAGAAGACTGGTTTCCAACTATTTGGAGTAATTAATTTTTTATGGATTTAGCTAATTATTCTTTTGAAATTTTAATTTTTTTATTTATAGTTGGAATGGTTGCAGGCTTTCTTGATACTCTGGTTGGAGGAGGTGGATTACTTGCTGTTCCTGCGTTACTGTTAAGTGGCATACCACCTGTCTATGTACTAGGAACCAATAAGTTTCAGGGCAGTATGGGCACTGGTATCGCAACAGTACTATTATTTCGAAAAAAAAAGTTGGACTGGAATGCTATTAAGTATTTAATGCTAGCATCCTTTATTGGCTCAGTTATAGGTGGGGTTGTAGTGCAGTTCATTGACACTAAGGTGCTTTCTTTTGTAATACCCATAGTATTAGTATTGATTGCAATATATTTTATTATCTCTCCTAAGCCTAAAGTAGGCCCTCAAAATTTAGTATCTAATAGAGGCTTTGATAAATATGCTGTCCCATCAATTGGTTTTTATGACGGCATGTTCGGTCCAGGTGCTGGATCTTTTTTTGTGATGGCAGGAGTTATGCTTAAAAAACTTGAAATAATTCAGGCTACAATTCTAGCAAAACCTCTGAACTTTGCTTCAAATATTGCTGGCTTTATAGTTTTTTTTAGTTTTGGTCATATAGCATTTCTAATAGGGCTAATAATGATGCTAGGTCAGCTAATTGGATCATTTTTTGGAACTCACTATTTATTGAAAGCTAACCCAAAAGTTATAAGATTTTTAGTTGTTTTTATGTCACTTTCAATGTTAGCTAGATACATTTACTCTTTGGGTTCTTATTAATTTATTTCATAAAAATGGCAAGAGGACAAAAATCTTTTAAACACAATAATTCTAGTTCACCTGTTAGTGATGATGAAATTTATATGATGGTGATGCTCTATACATATCAACATAAAAGCTTAGACTATTTAGCGCGAAAATTTAATGTTAGTTCTTCGGTTGCCAAAGAAATTATTATTCGTAGTCGTTTTGGAGGGGCTTGCGGTTAATATGAAAAGCTTAATTACGTTAATTTTTCTTTTACATGCAGGTTTTATTTATGCAGATAATGATAAGAAACTTTTTGAAGGAATTAATGACGTTGTAAGACTTAATTTTTCTGATGGAAGTTATTATATTGGACAGGTAGGCGAGTGTTTAATTAATCTTAAAAAGTCTACCTGCATGAATGGAGTGGGCATCTATTCCACTATAAATGGCTATAGTTTTGCAGGCTTATTTATTGATAATAAACCCAATGGTTATGGTTTATTTGCCTCTCCAGATGGTCAGATCTATGAAGGCGAGTTTAAAAAAGGCAAGCTCCATGGTAAAGGTATTATGAACTACCCAGATGGTAGGCGATATGAAGGTGATTATAAAAATAATAACCGTGATGGCTATGGTGTTATGGTCTATCCTGAGAACGGAATGTATCAAGAAGGAAGTCGTTATGAAGGGGAATGGAGGAACGATAAACGACATGGGCAGGGGATTATGACATACCAAGATGATGGAAGGTCCTTGAAAGGAGGGTTTAAAGAAAATGTATTTATTGGTAATTAATATATGATGCTATTAAAAGATAATAGATCATTTTGCATTTTTAGGTAATTCAAATTGAGTTTTAAAGTGACGCCATTCATAACGTTCAGGATAGTTTCTTCGGTAGTCTTCGAAGTTTGAATTTTTTTTTATTGCTTTATCGTCATTAATGAATGGGTATATTTCATTAAGAGTTTCGTGAAGTGTGTTTTCTTTTATATTGACAGTTACTGGATTTATTAGATGTTCGACTTCACTCTTTAAAGGAGACTTGGTAAAGCTACATAAGCCCTTATAAATCATATAACTGCCCATAAACTTCGCATCAATCGAGTGACCTGCGATGTGTGGGGTTGCCCAGTAGGCTGAGCTTTGGAGTCTTGAGTTAATATTGGGTTCGTCTACCCAACAGTCGATTACATTGGCTTTAGTTTTAGTATTTTCCCATAGATCTTCATCAATGACGCCTCCTCTAGCAGTATTAATTAAAATAGTGTCCTCAGTAATAAGATCAAAGTTATGACTCCCAAGTAGGTTATGAGTAGGGCATGAGCCTGAAAAGGTTAGCGGTGTATGGATTGTTACAATGTCAGCACCGAGAACTGTATTAAGGTCTAAAAATCCTTTTTCACCTTCAATTTCTTGGCGAGGTGGGTCATTAAGGAGAGTTGTTATTCCTAGCTGTTTTGCTTTGAAATCTAGTCTAGAACCTACATTACCAACACCAATAATTCCTAGCGCTTTGCTAGATAAATCAAAACTGTAATCGTTAGCAAGGTTTGCAAGAGCGCTGATCACATATTCTGCAACGGCATTGGCATTACATCCCTGAGCGGATGCAAAAGTTATATTGTTTTCTTGCAAATAGGCCTCGTCAATATGATCAAGCCCAGCAACGGTCGAGCCTACAAATTGGACCTTAGTTCCTTCGAGCAGCTCCTTGTTAACTTTTGTTCTTGATCTTACTATCAATATCTCACAATCTAGTAGACTTTGACGGTCAATCTGTCGACCAGGACGAGTAATAATTTCACCAAAATCAGAGAAGATTTCCTTAATACCCCAAACCGTATCATCAATCATTAATTTCATAAAGGGATGCTCCAGTCGATGGTTTGTTGTTTGCTTGATTTAAGATAGTGATTAGTCTCAGAAAAATGCTTGCATCCGAAGAACCCTTTATGTGCTGAAAAGGGAGAAGGATGAGGGGCACTAAGTATTAGATGTTTATTACTGTCAATTAATTCAGATTTTTTGTTTGCATAAGCCCCCCAAAGAATGAAAACTAAATGATCTTTGTTGTCATTTAATAGATTAATGACCTGATCTGTAAATAACTCCCAACCCTGGTTTGCATGCGCTGCTGGAGTATTTTTTTCTACAGTTAGAACACTGTTAAGTAGTAAAACCCCTTGCTGCGCCCAAGAGATTAGATTGCCATGCTCAGGATTAGTGAAATCGACATCATCTTCCTCAAGCTCCTTATAGATGTTTCTTAGTGATGGAGGAATAACCACCCCTTTTGGAACTGAAAAGCTTAATCCTTCAGCTTGACCTACCCCATGATAAGGGTCTTGACCAAGAATGATGACCTTAGTCGATTCAAAGCTGGAATACTCGAAAGCTTTAAACCAGCTCCCTCTTGGTGGATAGATGTCTTTATTAATTCTATTATTTAGAAAGGTGTATAGAGATCTAAAGTAATCCTTTTCTCTTTCTGCAGAAAGGTAATCTGACCAGTCACCAATACCGATAGTCATAACGCTAACGGTTCATTAATTAAATTGCATTCAAGGCCACTTATTGGTATTTGAACCTTAGAAAATAAAATATGGTCTAAAATGATTTGCATAGTATTATGTTTTTTTTGCTTTATAAGGTTCACGAAACTTAGGTACTATTATATCAAGGATTAAATATGACTGACTGGCTGAGCAGATGGGAAAGTAATAATATAGGTTGGCATGCAGATCAAGTTAATCGCCAATTAATTGAGAGACTAAGTGAACTTAACTTAGTAACTGGGGATAAGGTATTTATACCTCTGTGCGGAAAAAGCAACGATATGATTTATCTTCTTGGTAGAGGTTTCTCGGTTGTAGGTGTCGAGATGAGTAAAATTGCTGTTGAGCAGTTTTTTTTAGAAAATAATTTAACTTACAAAGTCAGTGATGTTGGTAAATTTTTACTATATCAAGGTAAAAATATCCAAATTTATTGTGGCGATTTTTTTAGATTAACAATAAAGCATCTAGAAGGCATCAAGGCTGTTTATGACCGAGCATCACTAATTGCACTAGATAAGGTCTCAAGAGAAAAATACGTGAAACATTTAAGTGATATAATATCTAGTGGTGTAAGGATATTATTGTTAACCTTGAATTACCCTCAACACCAAAAAATTGGCCCGCCATTTGCAGTTAGCAAATCTGAGGTTGATTCGCTTTATAAGGGTTCTTTTCAGTGTCGAGAGCTTGAATGTATTAATGATATTGAGAATGAGCCAATGTTTCTACTTCAAGGGGTAGATTTTGTTGAAAAAGCAGTATATTGTCTGCAAAAAGTGAGAACGTAATGGCAAAGAAAATGACGGGCATAGTCGCCCAGTTTGGTACAAAAGGTTATGGGTTTATAACCGGTGATGATGGTGAAAAGTATTTTGTTCACCAAAAAAATATTTACAATAAGTCCCGCTTAAGAGGCGATACTAGGGTTAAATTTAAAGTTGAAAGTTCTGAAAAAGGTCTTGTTGCTGTTGATGTAAAGTTAGAGAAAGTAGTTGAAGAGTCTAAGCCCTTGACTGATAATGATATTAAAGCAATGTTTGGCGTTTTATTAGTATTTCAGTTAATTACTGCATACTACGTATTTTTTGGCTAAATGAAAAAACTTATTGTCCTTAGCGTAGCAGTTTTGATTGCTCTTTCGGGTTGTTTTTCAACGCCAGCAAGAGAGGTTACAAATATCTGTAATTTGCTCGATGAAAAGGTAAGCTGGTATCGTGCCGCCAAGGCGAGTGAAGAAAAATGGAAAGTTCCGATGCATTTGCAATTAGCAATTATTTATCAGGAGTCACACTTTGCATCAAAAGCTAAGCCGCCAAGAAGTAAAATTTTTGGAATAATTCCTGGCCCTAGACCAACAGACTCGTTCGGGTATACCCAAGCCAAGAAAGCGACATGGGATTGGTACCAACTCAAAACAGGAAATAAGACAGCTAAAAGAGATAATTTTGATGATGCTATGGATTTTGTTGGTTGGTATGCTAATCAGTCTGCACTTCGATCTAAGATTAGTAAGACGGATGCATATCGTCAATATCTTGCATACCATGAAGGTCATGGTGGCTATAACAACAAGAGTTATGAAAGTAAAGCATGGCTTATTGATATTTCGAAAAAAGTTGAAAGCAAATCTAACACCTATAAGAGACAACTTTCTCAGTGCAGAGAGCAGCTTGATAGCAATAGAATATGGACCCTCTTCTAGTAACTTTCACTAATGTGGTTCAATACATTAGAAGCTCCGCCTTCACCTAATCTCTTAAAAGAGTTTCAGCTTAAGGGTTTAGATTTAGTATTAACAAACGTTAAAGATCAAATATACTGCTTTGAGAATCGCTGCCCTCATGAAGAGGCGAAGCTTAGTCTTGGGTGTATTAAAGATGAAAAAATTAAATGTGCGCTCCATGGCTATAGATTTAATTTAGATACTGGCTTGTGCTCAGAGGAAGAACTTGAGACCCTTAAAACCTTCCAAGTAAAGCTAGAGGCGGGCTTTGTATTTGTTAAGTTGGAGAATTTCTAATGAACTCACGAGAACTGATACATTCTATTATTCAAAGAATTGCAACCGGCCCTGAGCTTAGTAAGAGTATATCGCTTGAAGAGGCGGAGCTTGCAATGACAGCAATCCTTGCTAATGAGATAAGCGAGGTTCAGAGTGCTATATTCTTGATTGCAATGAGAATGAAGCGTGAAACGATGGATGAAAATATTGGTATTCTTGTGGCATTATTAAAGTTAGTTGACTGTAAACAATCTTCTGTTGAAAATCTAGTAGATATAGGCGACCCCTATAGTGGCTATAATCGCTCAATTCCAATTTCTTCTTTCTTGCCACCATTACTTGCAGAGTTGGGATTCCCGTGTGTAATTCATGGTTTAGATTCTGTTTCTCCAAAATATGGATTAACACATCGACATATAAACCGAGCTTTAGGACTAAACGTTGATTTATCAGTTGTTGAGGCAGTAAACAGAGTTGAAGATCATGCTATTGGTTGGTCTTATGTGGATCAAAGCCAATATTGCAAACCACTCCACGATTTGGTTCCACTAAGAAATCAAGTTATTAAAAGAACTGTTCTTAATACGCTTGAGACCTTGATTGGGCCAATAAGAGGAGTAAATACTCATTCTATATTAGGATACGTACATAAACCTTACCCACCCATTTACGCATCTCTATGTGAGAAAGCAGGATTTACTAGCAGCCTTTTAATTCGTGGGGTTGAGGGAGGAATAGTACCTTCCTTGAGACAGAAAGGATTAATGATTTCCTATTATGGTGGTATTGAGAAAGATAGAGTTGATATAGATCCAAAGTTGTTAGGAATTGATAGCGAGTTGCGCTCAATTAGTTTTCCAAAAAAATTTGAAAATTTAAAAGATAAAGACTTATTAGCAAAGTATGTAGTTGATTTGGGTTGTTCCGCGCTATCTGGGGATAAAGGTATGTTTTATGATGGTCTTGTCTATTCTGCAAGTTTAATTCTGTGGCATCTTAGAGGGTCTAAAACATTGCCATTAGCTGCTGAAATAGTTAGGAGTGCTTTAGATTCGGGTGAGGCTTTAGTGAGACTAAATTCTGGCTCTAGATAGGTCATTAAATTTGTTGCTGGTTAAGCTTAGAGTACTCCCCAGAAATTTCAAGTAATTCATTGTGAGAGCCTTGCTCAATAATTTCACCGTCTTTAAGAACAATAATACGATCAGCATTCTGAATAGTGCTCAATCGATGCGCTATGATAATTGTAGTTCGACCTTGCTGCATTTTGTTGATTGCTGACTGAACCAACTTTTCGGTTGCAGAGTCGAGTGCTGAGGTTGCTTCATCTAGAATTAAAATTGGGCTATCTTTTGCTATTGCTCGAGCAATTGAGAGTCTTTGTCTTTGGCCGCCTGAAAGCGTTACCCCATCTTCACCAATTTCAGAATCAAACTTATCATCTAATTTGTCAATAAATTCAGTTGAGTTTGACATCTTTGCTGCGCTCAATATTGAATCTTCTGGCATTTTATCTGATTGTCCGAATGCTATATTTCCACTTATAGTGTCATTAAATAACCTGACATGTTGGTCTACATAAGAAATGTTAGATCTAAACGACTCTAACTCAAAATTATTGATGTCTTCATTGTTTATAGTTATCTTTCCATTAGAGGGGGTATAGAATCGCGTTAAAAGGTTTACTAGTGTTGTCTTGCCACTTCCAGTGGATCCAACTAAGGCAATAGTTTCTCCACAAGTAATATTTAAATTAATATTTTTTAATGAAGACTTTTCACCATTATAAGAAAAGCTTACATTGTCAAAATTGATGTCACCTTCAATTCGATTTAATAATTTATTACCAAGATTTTGCTCAGATTTTTCATCAATAAGACTAAAGACACTAATCGCTGCTACTAAAGCTTGCTGAAGAGGTTTATTGATATTAATAAGAGTTTTAGCTGGTTTTACTAACATTCCCATAGCAGTAAAGAATGCTAGAAAATCACCCGCACTCATTGATAAGTAGGTTGATGATAAAAAAACAACACATGCCAAACATAATCCAATAAGTACATTAACGATAGAAGTATTAACACCTCCTGCCATGTCTACTTTAAATCGTTGTTGGCGAATAATATTAATAATATTAAAAAATTTATTTCTTTCACTTTCCTGTGCGTTATAAATTTTAATTAGGTCGTTACCTGAAATATTTTCATCAAGGAGATGAGTCATTCCTCCCATAGAGTCTTGAACCTTTTTAGAACCTTGTCTTATTCGAGAGGTGGAAAGTTTTACGGCTAAATAGACCAAAGGAAGAAGTACAAGAAGGGTGAGGCTTAATAGATAGTTTTTGTAAAACAGATAGCCCGTTAAGATGACTACGGTTAAAGATGATTTAATAAATTCAAGCCATATAGTTGATGCTGCAGCAGAGATCTGCTCCACATCAAAGGTGAGTTTAGAGAGTGTTTGACCAGTGGTGTTTTTATCAAAGTAGCTTTTAGGCAGCTTTAGAAGTTTAGAAAACATATCGACTCTAAGGTCCATAATTACCTTATTTGAGACCCAAGAACTCGCACTGATAGATGTTAGGGCAAACAATGAGCTCAAACCAATGACGACAAATAGAGCTAAAGAATAGGTAAAAGCTGCATCACTTGAGCGTTCAACTGCAAATAATGTGTCAACTATTTGTCCTGTAATTTCAGGGATTGATGTTTCTAATACAGTCGCAAAAACCATCATTAGTGATGTGAAAACAAGTTTTCCTATGTGGCTTTTAATGTATGGAAAGAGTCGTTTTACGAATTGTCTATAACCCATCATGATTTGTTTAATTGGATGTGCCCATATTCTACACAAATTTGTGTATCATAGCTATTTCAAACTTTGTTAGTTTTAGATGACAAAATACATCTTTATAACCGGTGGTGTTGTTTCTTCTTTAGGTAAGGGGATAGCCTCCGCTTCTTTAGCTTCAATTCTTGAAACACGTGGACTAAATGTCACTCTTCTGAAACTAGATCCCTACATAAATGTTGATCCAGGAACTATGAGTCCTTTTCAGCATGGCGAAGTCTTTGTTACCAACGATGGCTCAGAAACGGATCTTGATTTAGGTCATTATGAGAGGTTTGTGCGTACTCAGCTCGGAAAGAAAAATAACTTTACTGCTGGTAGAGTTTATGAAAATGTTATTCAGAGAGAGCGAAGGGGAGACTATCTTGGGGCGACCGTTCAAATTATTCCTCACATTACTGATGAAATAAAAAAGCTAACTAGAGAGGGTGCTGAAGATGCCGATGTTGCTCTCGTTGAAATTGGTGGTACAACTGGTGATATTGAATCACTTCCATTTCTTGAGGCAATTCGTCAAATGAGTTTAGAGTTGGGTCGTGAAAATACTTTATTTATTCATCTGACACTTCTCCCTTTCATTAAAGTTGCTGGCGAACTTAAAACAAAACCAACACAGCACTCAGTCAAGGAGCTTAGAGGAATCGGAATCCAACCAGATATTCTTATCTGTCGTTCTGAGTATCCACTTGCAGATTCTGATCGAAAGAAAATTGCGCTATTTACAAATGTTGCTGAAAATTCAGTCTTTATTTCTTTGGATCAAGACACTATCTACAAAGTTCCTGAAGTCCTTCATAACCAAGGTCTCGATGATATTGTTGTAGCAAAGTTAGGTCTTGACTGCGCTACTGCGGACTTAAAAGAATGGAGTGATTTTGTTTCTCGATTAGGGAGGCCTAACCACAGTGTAGATATTGCTATGGTAGGCAAATACATGGATTTGACTGAATCATATAAGTCGCTATCTGAAGCACTAATTCATGCTGGTGTTCATACTCAAACGAAAGTAAATATCCATTACTTTGATTCTGAAGAGATTGAAAAAAATGGTGCTGATAGCTTAAGTAAAATGAGTGCAGTTCTAGTTCCAGGGGGCTTCGGTATTCGTGGTATCGAAGGCAAAATCAAGGCCGTTCAATTTGCTCGAGAAAATAAAATTCCATTTCTAGGGATTTGTTTAGGACTCCAGGTTGCAGTAATTGAGTTTGCTCGTAATATGGCGAATATGAAGGGTGCAAATAGTACTGAGTTCGATAAAAATACAGAGTACCCTGTTATTGGTCTAATTACAGAGTGGCAGGATGAAAATGGTAATACTCAGAAGCGTGACTCAGAATCGAATTTGGGTGGCACTATGAGGCTTGGTGGTCAAGAATGTGAACTAGTTAAGGGTAGTTTTTCACATAAAATTTATGGTGCTGATAGAGTTATAGAGCGGCATCGCCATAGATATGAAGTTAATAATAAACTCATTGCTAAAATTGAGGCGGCTGGACTAATTGTTTCTGGTAGATCTAATGACGGCTCTTTAGTTGAGATGGTTGAAATTTCAGATCATCCTTGGTTTGTTGCTTGTCAATTCCATCCAGAATTTACTTCTACACCGAGAGATGGTCATGCACTGTTTGAGAGTTTTATAAAGGCAGCAAAAAAAGCGCATAACCTAATACTCTCTTAAGTTTTTTATATAATATAATTTAGAAAGCTTCTAACACCTTTAATACTTTTTGAATGATTAAAACTGATATTGTAGTTTTAGGAGGTGGGGTTGTAGGATTAGCTACTGCCTTAAGATTACTCAATTCTGGTCGTGAGGTAATGCTTATAGACCCTGAAGAGCCGGGGACTGGAACATCTTATGGTAATGCGGGTACGATCGCTGAGTATGCTGTCCTGCCAGTTGGATCTCCTGATATTTTTAAAAAAATACCTTCACTATTACTAGATAAAAAAAGCCCTATATCAATAAAACGCTCTGAAATTTTATCTTTAGCTCCATGGCTATTGAGATTTTTGTATCAGTCAATGCCAAAACAGGCCGCAATAAATGCCCAAGCCATCTCAGAGTTATTGTTCGATTCACGAAAGCGTTGGGAATTATTAGTAAAGCAGATAGATGCAGATTCAATACTAAAAAGCAATGGTACTCTTTATTTTTACCAAAGTAAATCTTCATATGAGGCAGGTAAAAAAGACATGGCTAATCGAAAGTCACTTGGTATAAATGTCGAAATGTTGGATCCATCTGAACTTCAAAGATTAGAGCCAAACTTAAAGATAATTGAAGGCGGAGCGTCATTTTTTCCTGATGGAGCTTATATGAGTGACCCTGGCAAAATAATGAAACTTTTACTGGATGAGGTTATTAAAAAAGGCTGTCAATTTATAAAAAAAGGTGCCACTAGTATTGAAAGATGTAGCGAAGGGGTTAAAGTTGTTTTAGCTGATAATTCAGAAATTATTGCGAAGCATTTAGTAATTTCAGCTGGTGCTTACTCTAAGAAATTTGCCAATCAGGTTGGAGATTATGTCCCCTTGGATGTAGAGCGAGGCTACCATGTTGAGTATGACATGGAAAAACCATTACTTAATAGGCCTTGCTGTTCAGCTGAGAAAGGTTTTTATATGTCTCCAATGACTGGTAGATTGCGCGTAGTTGGAACAGTAGAGCTTGGTGGTTTAAGTGCGACTATATCTCAGCATAGGGTAGATTACCTTGAGCGTGGTGCTTCGAGCATTTTTCCGAATTTAGGGAAGCCGAGTAGGGCTTGGCTGGGGTTTCGTCCATCAATACCTGATAGTAGACCTGTAATATCGCAATCAAGTAAGGGTAATGATATTATTTATGCTTTTGGTCATGGACACATAGGCCTTACTTTGGCACCAATTACTGCAGAGATTGTAGAGTCAATTATTACAAAAACTAAACCACCACTTGCAATTTCTGCTTACTCAGTTCAAAGGTTTTAATAAAACAAAATTTATATTATCTTTGAAGAAAAAAAATAACCTTATTTTTTCTTCTTTACAAACTTCATGAGACGTCTCTTTTTTTGAACTTGACGCACGGAAAGAGTATTTTTTCTATCCTTAAATGGGTTATCACCAGCTTTATACTCAATCTTTATAGGAGTATTAGAAAGTTTAAGTGAGGTTATAAAAAAGTTTTTTAAGAACCTTTCATAACTATTGGGAATATTATTAACGTGGTTGCCATGGAAGATCAAAGTTGGAGGAAAGACGTCAGTCTGATTTACAAACTTAAGTCTTGGCCTTCTTCCTGCAACTGGAGGGGCCTGATGAGCATCATTTGCTTTCTCTAAGATCTTATTAAGTAATGAAGTTGGAAATCTTTGACCAGCATGTTCAAAAGATTTTTTGATGGGAGCAAATAATTTACCAACACCCGAACCGTGTAGTGCTGAAATATAATGAACAGAGGCATAATTTACAAAAGAAAGCTTAACATCGAGTTTTCTTTTTACTTCGTTTTTTTGATAATCGTCTAACCCATCCCACTTGTTAATGACTATTAAAAGGGCGCGACCCTTATCCTCTACCATTCCTAGTAATGTTGCGTCTTGCTCGGTTACACCTTCGTGAGCATCTAGAACGAGAATAACAACATGTGAATCATCTATGGCATCTTTAGCCTTAATGATACTAAAAATTTCTACTTTTTCATTAACGCTTCTTTTGCGCCTTATTCCAGCAGTATCGATTAATGTGTATTGCTGACCTTCGCGCTCAAAAGGAATAAATATTGAGTCACGAGTTGTTCCAGGAATATCAATTGCTAAGACTCTCTCTTCACCTAAAATTCGATTAATCAGAGTAGATTTCCCTACATTTGGCCTACCTAAGACTGCGACAGCTATTCCTTTAACTTCTGGACTCTCAATTTCAATAATTTCTGGAAGCAAAGGTATTGTCATTTCAATTAAATCTTGAATTCCTTGATTGTGTTCAGCTGAAATAAGACAAGGATCGCCTAATCCTAGTTCGTAGAATTCGGAAGCTGAGCTTTTATCTAGACCTTCAGCTTTATTGCACACTAGGATAATATTTTTCTTCAACTTTCTAAGCTGGGAGGCAATATCTAAATCTAGTGAAGTTACTCCATCTTTATTGCTTACAATAAAATAAATAACATCAGACTCATTTAGTGCATTAAGGACTTGATCTTGAATTCCAGAGTCAATTAGGGAGTTTTCATTGGTTAGACCACCAGTATCAACAATTGAGCAGTAGATGTTATCATCCAGCTCAATAGAAGCATATTGACGGTCACGCGTTAAACCTTCAAAGTCTGAAACAAGAGCTTGTCTCGATTTACTTAGACGATTGAATAGTGTGGATTTGCCTACATTAGGTCTTCCAACCAATGAGATGATAGGGTAACTCACCATAAGTTTACTTACTTCTTTAAATTAATTTAGATCGTCAAGCTTAATCTGAATTAGTTGAGTTAGATTTGAGTTCTCAGTGATATTTTCAATTGCTAAAAGGTAATATTTTTTAGCCTCATCAGAGTTACCAAGATCTAAATAAACATCACCAGTAAGGTTGTAAATTAAACCAGAAAATTCTTCTCCGGATTCTATATTAAGAGTAGAAAGTGCTTCATCATGCTTTCCAAGTTGCAAATAAATTGAGGCTACCCTTAAAACTGCTGTAGATGAAATTATGCTGCTTTGATTGCTTATTAAAGGCTTGATTGTATCAAGTGCAAGAGAGTAGCTTCCAGCATCAAATAGATATTTCGCCATCAGAAGTGTAGCTTGATCTGCATAGCTACTTGAAGAGTGTTCTTTAATGAGTTTATTATAGGCACCAACATTATTAGAATCTTCTGCATAATTTAGGTACAAGGTTCTAGCATTTAATGCCTGATTATCTTGATAGTCATTGTAATAATTCCAGCCAAAGACTCCAGCAAGTCCAATTACAGCACCAGCAATAATTTGTTTACCGTTACTATTCCACCATTTTTTAATTTTGTCGACTTGCTCTTCTTCTGTATCGCTAATTTGAATAAAGTTTTTCATAATATCTCCTCAAGATGGTGAATGATACCCTCAAGCTTAATTAATTGCTGAGCACCTTGGCCTTTTAAGGGCTTGATACTAAGCTGGTTATTTAATAATTCTTCTTCACCTAGAATTAAAGCAAAGTCAGCATTAGATTTGTCCGCTTTTTTCATTTGGTTTTTTAAACCCCCCATACTCATATCATTAGTAATAATGATGTTAGGTAGAGCGCTAAGAATTTTTTTAGATAATTTTATGGATTCTATTTGAGATTTTTCACCTAAAGCTACGAAATATAAGTGGGGTTTAGTTTTATTGATTTGATTTGATTGATCTTTAACTATTAAAGCAATCCTTTCTATACCCATTGCAAAACCGATAGCAGGAGTTGGGTTGCCACCCATCTTTTCAACAAGCCCATCATATCTGCCACCACCACAAATAGTGCCTTGAGACCCTAAATCATTAGAAATCCACTCAAAAACAGTTTGGTTATAGTAATCTAGGCCTCTTACGAGTTTAGGGTTAACAGTGAAAGGGATTTCAAGGCTATCTAAGTAGTTTCTTAGCATTGAGAAATGAATCTTAGATTCATCATCAAGGTGATCAATCATTTTTGGCGCATTTGAAATCAAGCTTTCCATTTTTTTATTTTTACTATCTAGAATTCTTAAAGGATTTGTATCTAGGCGACGAAGACTATCTTCATCTAGCTGGTCTTTATTCTCACTAAAAAAATCATGCAAGAGTTCTCGATAGGCTGAGCGACTTTCACTGGATCCTAGGGTATTAATTTCTAGACTAGCATTTATTCCAAGTAACTTCCAAAGTGAGTCAGTGATAGATATTAATTCAGCATCAATTTTTGCATCGGACACTCCAAAAACTTCAGCCCCAACCTGATGGAATTGACGATATCGACCTTTTTGTGGGCGCTCATGCCTAAACATTGAGCCATTATAAAAAACTTTTTGAATTCCTTCACGAGGTAAGTTGTGTTCAATCATCATACGAACAACGCCTGCTGTGCCTTCAGGTCTTAGAGTCAATGAATCACCACTTGTGTCCTTCCAGGTGTACATTTCCTTCTCGACAATATCAGTAACCTCTCCAATTGCGCGTGAAAAAGTTTCTGTACTTTCAACAATAGGGGTACTACAATATTTATAGCCATAAGAAACCATCAGATTATTAATGGTTTCGTCTAATGCACTCCAAAGACTAGACTCTGATGGTAACAGATCATTCATCCCTCGAATTGCTTGAATTTTTTTTGACATCAGTGAAGCGCTAAATTAATTATGAGTATTTTACCAATTAAATCCATTTAAGGGTTTAAGCAATAATTAAGTTCTCAACTAAGCCTTATATATTTTTAATACCGCTCGGTACATGACCGGTAGGGACATACTGTGAGGCTGAATTACAGTGCTGTTGTTGGTCGTCGAAAAAAATATCTGCAGCAAACTCTCTTAAGAAAATTCCCTTTTCAAGGCCTCCAAGAAAAAATGATTCATCTATTCGAATACCCCATTCTCTCATAGTATGAATGACTCGTTTATGTGAGGGCGCAGACCTTGCAGTAACCAAGGCGGTTCTGATTGGGTTGTTTTGTTCTGGAAAGGTCGACTGAATTTTTTGTAAAGATACAAGAAAAGATTTAAATGGCCCAGCTTTTAGTTCAATATTTTCTGATCGTTTTTCATTTTCATGAAAGGCCTCGAGTCCTTGCTCCTGAAATATTCTCTCAGACTCATCAGAAAAGATAACAGCATCACCATCAAAGGCTATCCTGAGTTGGGAAGGGTGGCTATTATTAGATTTTGATTCAACAATTGAGGCTGCAGCATAGCCAGACTGTAGAGCTTTTTGAACATCGTTATAGTTGCTCGAAAGAAACAAGTCGGCCTCAAAAGCGCCAACAAAGGGGTGAGTGCTTTCACCTCGAGTAAAGGCCGCTCTGGAAATATTTAAGCCATAGTGCTCAATTGAATTAAATATCCTGAGTCCAGTATCAGCACTATTTCTAGACAGCAGAATAACGTCGATTGGTGTTTTTTTGCTGTTTAATTGTAGTAATTTTTTTACTAAAGTAAAACCAACTCCTGGTTCCAGTATGACGTTTTCATTTTCTTGTTGATGCTTGGCATAGGCCTCTATACCTTCATCTTTAAATATTTGATGAGAAAGGTCTAGGTTGAATAATGCTCTAGAAGATATCGCTATAACAAGTTTATTTTTTTCCTTTTTTTCCTTTTTTAATTTTTTTGTTTCCATTCAGCTCCATTGTACCTATCCAAACAGTAATCGAGCCAACTTAGCATAAAGAGGTTGAGTTCAAATTGAAATGCCAAATCACTACAATTATCAAGTAATGGATGTGAATTATTAATTCTAGTGTCTTTACAAATTGAGATTAACTCTAGTAGTTTTGCATCAAAGTAAATTTTGAAGCGAATATCAGGCCGATAAATAATTTTTTCCTGAGTCTTAGTCTTGTGGGTCAGAGTGTATGTAGCGGTATAGGGTGATTTATCGTGACAGATAAGATAAAGTTTATTTAATAAACTCTTCACAGCAATACAATCATTTTTAATAGATGGAAGAAGAGGCACAAGCCTAAATATTTTCTTAAAATTAAGCTCAAAGAGGTCATATATATTAGAGTAAGAAACCTTTTCTTGGTAATAAATGAGTTCTGATTGGGCTTTCTCAATTATCATAACCAAACTGTGTTACAGCTAATTTTGCCGTTATCATTAAGTGTATAGTGGTTATAGCCAATATTTTCAGGGCCATTGAACTGCACGGCTGTAGATGGACATGAAAACAGTTTTACACCATTCCTAATAAAGCGCGAACTTTGATGGGCATGACCCCAAATAACTGCTTTAATATTATTAAACTGATCTATAACATTAAATAAATCATCAGGATTTTCAAGTGACAATTTGTCATCCCAGTTACTCTCCATAGAAACTATTGGATGATGCAGACAGACAACAATATATTTGGCTGCTGATGATTGAATTTTTTGAGCTAGTGACTTCAATTGCACCTCATTTAAAAGGCCACTAGTTTGACCTATCTGAACTGAATCTATAGTAATTATTTCCCAGTCATCAATCTGAAAACTACACAAATAATTTTTATTAAAGATTTCATATAGATTTGCCTTATGATCATGGTTTCCAGGCAACACATAGGTGTTAGTACCTAGAGGTTTTAATATTTTCTTAAACTTCCGATAAGACTCTAGAGTCCCATTATGAGCCAAATCACCACTGACTAATAAAGCATCATAGGATTTGGTTAAAATATCACCGACAATGTTATTTAAGTTGGCTTGTGAGTCAACTCCCATAACTAAATTATTATCATCAATATGACTATCAGTAATTTGAATAAAAGACTTTGTCATAGAGACTGAAGTTGGGATTAATAATTTTGAAGGTTTTTCTAGAAATCGCCCTGGTCAAAATTTGTCATGTTGTTGATATATGAGGCGTCCATTTGTTCATCGTTTACACCTTGAAATCTGTCTTCAAAAGCTAAATCTTCAAACCTTGCATATTGACCAATAAAGGCTAGCTTTATATTTCCTGTAGCTCCATTACGGTGCTTAGCAATTCGTAGATCTGCTTTACCTACTTCTTCTGGATTAGTATATGCGTCATCATGATAGACTTCGTCACGATAGATAAATCCAATAATGTCAGCATCCTGCTCAATTGAGCCTGATTCACGTAAATCTGCCATCTGAGGTATCCTTCCTTTGCCAGTCTTAGTTCGAGATTCAACGCCTCGATTAAGCTGAGAGAGAGCAATTACTGGGACATTTATTTCCTTGGCGAGCGCTTTGAGTGAGCGTGATATTTCAGAGATTTCTTGAACCCTATTTTCAGATTTACCGTGAACCGTCATTAGTTGTAAATAATCAACCATTACTAAGCCAAGGTCGGGGTATTTTCTCTTAAGTCGCCTACATTTTGCGCGTATCTCAGTAGGTGTAATTGATGGCGTTTCATCAATCAATATTGTGTTTTCTTCAAACGCTCTAACTGCATGATTAAAGCTGTTCCAGTCAACTTCTGACATATTGCCGTCGCGTAATTTACTAGAATCGATTCGGCCAAATGAGGAAATCATCCTTATCACTAATTGCTCTGTTGGCATCTCAAGACTAAAAACCGCTACAGGCTTAGAGTTATGAATAGCAACATGCTCAACAATATTCATAGATAGAGCGGTTTTACCCATACTTGGCCGTCCAGCAATAATGATGAGGTCTCCATTTTGCAAGCCTGAGGTTAGTTTATCTAGTTCAGCGAAGCCTGTCTCTGTACCTTTAAAACCTTTCTTTTCTTGCATTTCATGGACTCGATTAACTACATCTTTAATAATATCTTTGACGTTTGTAATTTCTTGCTTATTTCGACTAACTTGCTCAGCAATTTCAAAAATTTTTTTCTCAGAAAGATCGAGTAGTTCATTAACCTCAATATCTTTAGGTTGGAAGGCGGTATCAGCAAGCTCTCTACCTATCTTAATTAGCTGTCTATATATTGAAAGCTCTCTGACATGCTTAGCGTATGCTTCAATATTTGATACGCTAGGGGTATTTTCAGCAATTTGAGCAAGGTAGGTAAATCCACCAATAGAGTCCTCATCATGGGTTTTAATAACTTGTTCTTTGACTGTAAGGATGTCTGCTGGATTGTCATGCTCAAGAAGTGTAACGATGGCATCATAAATAATGCGATGCGATGCTTGATAAAAATCATTTGAACTGACTATATTGACAACGTTATCCCAGGAATCATTATGCAATAAGAGCCCACCAAGAACAGACTGCTCTGAGTCAATAGAGTTTGGCGGTAATTTAGTGTTTTCAATATCCATTAGTGAAGGTCAAAAAAAAATAAAAAACCCTTAAATAAGGGCTTTTTATTTTAACTCACTTATGCAAATTGGATTGACTTATTCTACTTCAGTTGCAGCAATTACTATTACTTTTACTGTAACAACGACCTCTGCATAGAGAGATACGGTGATTTCATATTCACCGGTGTGTCGAATAGCTTCAGGCAAATTAATGTCGCGCTTTTCAACTTCAAATCCTTGTGAAAGAAGATTTTCAACTATATCTGCAGGACTAACTGAACCGTATAATTTCCCTTCTTCCCCAGCATTTGCAGAAATGGTACAAACTATATCTGTCATTGCTGATTCTTTAGCTTGGGCATCTGAAAGTGCACTCACCTCATTAGCTTCAAGTTCTGCTCTTATTGTTTCAAAGGCAGCTAAGTTTGCTTTATTTGCTGGTTTAGCTTTACCTTGAGGTATAAGGTAGTTACGAGCATAACCAGACTTTACATTAGCAATATCACCTAAGTTACCTAATTTTTCATTTTTTTCTAATAAGATTACTTGCATGAGACCTCCTATTTTTTGTGTTTGTCAGTATAAGGTATTAATGCTAAGAACCTAGCTCGCTTAATTGCAGTAGTAAGTTGTCGCTGAAATTTAGCAGTGGTACCTGTTATTCTTGATGGCGTAATTTTTCCACTCTCATCAATATTTTTTAGCAAAATATCAACATCTTTATAATCTATTTCCGTAAAGCCAGCTTTAGTAAAGCGGCAGAAACGATTTATTGGAATTTGAAATTTACGTCTTTTGGTTACTTGTTTTTTAGCCATAATAATCTCCTATTCTGTATCTTCTACTTTAGCCTCGATTTTTTCTTCAACTTTATCTTCAACTTTATCTTTAACTTTAACCTCAACTTTATCTTTGGCTTTAAATTTAGCTTTAT
>JAPYSK010000010.1:0-4224 GCA_029936515.1 Candidatus Thioglobus sp. | reverse complement strand
ACTTTATCTTTAACTTTAACCTCAACTTTATCTTTGGCTTTAAATTTAGCTTTATCTTCGACTTTATCTTTTTCAGTTTTTGTAAGCATAATTGATGGTTCAGTTATAGCTTTCGATTTAGAGATAATTAGGTTTCTAATAACTGCATCATTAAAGCGAAAATTATAATTAAGCTTATCAAGTGTATCTTGATCGCACTCAATGTTCATCAACAAATAATGTGCTTTATAAATTTTATTAATAGGATAGGCAAGGTGTTTACGACCCCAGTCCTCTTGACGGTGAACAATACCGCCACCCGAAGTGATTAACTCTTTGTACTTCTCAATCATCGTCGTTACCTGAGAACTTTGGTCAGGGTGGACAATGAGAGTTATTTCATAATGTCTCATTAACATCTCCTTATGGATTAAAAAAGCTTGCCAACATAGGCTGATCAAGCAAGGAAGTGGGTATTTTATACTAGTTAGTCTATCTTAAATAATTATTTGATGATGTTTCTAATTGCTATTGCTTTGAGATAAACTAATTAGATTAAATAAAATTATAAGCTTAAGAAATGCAACCAATTAAACTCAAATGGATTAAGCGAGTACTCGTATTATTCATAGTTATTTTTATTCCATATATCCTGTATTTAAATAGTTTAGTTAAATCACAATTCTCTTCAGAGATCGAACCAAAGGACAATTTAGTTCAAGTTCAAAATCTAATAGATGACTATCCTAAGGAATTAATTAATATGCTTTTGCTGGTTGAAGATCAATCATTTTTTGATCATAGGGGCGTTGATTTTAAAGAAATATTTAGAGTTTTATATGGATATTTATTTGAAGAAAAAGAACTTAGAGGTGCCAGCACTATTACTCAACAATTAATTAAAAACACTCTACTTTCTAGGGATAAAACTTTAGCTAGAAAAACTGATGAAGCGCTTATGGCAATACTAATGGAAATGTCCTATGACAAAAATTTTATTCTTGAAAGGTATATGAATACGGTATATTTGGCGCAGCAAGGGTCTACAGCAATCCATGGGTTTGCTAGTGGGAGTCTTCATTATTTTGACAAGGATGTAGAATCTTTAAATTTAGAAGAAATGGCAACACTTGTTGCATTGTTAAAGGGTCCGTCATACTACAATCCTGTTAATTCACCTGATCGCCTTAGTCGGCGTGTAGAAATGATTTTGTCAATGCATAAAAATTATAAAAAAATAATTCAATGAATATACTAGCTATCGATACCTGCACCGAAGTTGCATCGGTTACTTTATATTCTTCTAACGTTAAGACAACAAGAGTGCTAACTGATATTGCAAAAAGTTCAGGGTATATATTGAAACTTTGTGATGAAGTTTTTAAAGAGGCTGGTAATAATTTACAAGACGTTGATTTTATTTCCTATACTAAAGGACCTGGCGCCTTTACCGGTGTTAGAATGTGCGTAGGTGTTGTTCAGGGATTGTCACTCTCTTGCGGTATTTCTACTTTGGGTTTTTCAACGCTTGAGCTGCTTGCTTTCAGGGCTTCTAAAATACTTAAAAAAGATAAAATTGCTACAGCAATTGATGCTCGTATGGGAGAGGTTTATTGGGCGGTATATGATAATGGATCAATCAGTAACATGAGAATTTGTAAACCAGAAAATGTTGATAATTTGGGCGCTAGTTTTGTAGGCGTGGGTAGTGGCTGGAAAGTTCACAATGATGAATTAATAAAGGCGAGTCAAATTAATCATACTGATTCTAGTATTTACCCTGAATCAACCGACCTAATAGATTTATCACTTTTAGCTATTGAGTCAGGCCAAAAGGCAACATTTGACTTACCTCAGCCTATTTATTTACGAAACAATGTAGCACAAAAGTCATTAAAATGAATCCTTTTATTTTTTCAGTTTAATTAAGTTATGTGGAAATGGATTCAAAGGCAGGCCTCACCAAAAGTTTTTTATCAAACCTGTATTAATCTTAGACCTTGGTTTTTTTGGCCATTTATTGGTTTTTTAACTGTCGGCTTATACTGGGCTTTAGTGGTTTCACCTGCAGATTACCAGCAAGGCGATGGTTACAGAATTATTTTTATTCATGTGCCTAGCGCAATTCTTTCAATGCTGATTTATGCAATCATGGCAATTGCAGGGGGTATTGGCCTTATCTGGCAAATTAAGATGGCAGAAGTTGTGGCAAAAGTATCCGCCCCTATTGGAGCTGCTTTTACAATTATTGCATTAGCCTCAGGGGCAATATGGGGTAAACCAATGTGGGGTGCATGGTGGGTCTGGGATGCTAGATTAACTTCTGAACTTATTTTATTGTTTTTATATTTGGCCTATATGTCTCTAAACAGTGCTTTCGATAATCCTAGAACAGCTGCCAAGTCAAGCTCTATTTTGGCAATTGTTGGTCTAGTAAATTTACCCATTATTCATTACTCAGTTAAATGGTGGAATACCCTTCATCAAGGCTATTCTGTTGGTACAGGAGGGTTGAAAGATCCAGACATGTTGATAGCTCTTGCATTAATGTTTGTTGCATCTATTTTCCTCTATACAACATTGGTAGCTATCAAGGCAAAAACTGAAGTCTTGATTCGTGAGCAAAATGCTCGATGGGTCAAGGATGAAGTTCAAGGAGTGATCTTATGACTATGGTAGAGTATTTCTCTTTTTTGCCTTATGGAAAATACGCATTTTATGTTTGGCTTGCCTATGGCGTTGCTACTCTAACAGTTATTTTTCTATTTATTGGCGCTAGAAGAAACCATAATAATACCCTTAATTCATTAAAAAATAAGTACTCTAGAGGTAATGACTAGAAGACAAAACCGTATGATTTTAGTTTTGCTTCTAGTGCTTGGAGTTTTCTCGGCTGGTTATTTAGGCATTAAAGCTTTTAGTGAAAATCTGTTATATTTTTATACGCCGACTGATATAGAAGCTGGAAAGACACCAATAGGAAAAAGTTTTAGAGTTGGGGGTCTAGTTAAGCTTGAAAGTGTTATAAGGGAGGACATGTTAGTTACTTTTGTGTTGACAGATAACAATAAGAACATCGAGGTAAAATATGAGGGGATATTGCCAGACCTTTTTAGGGAGGGTCAAGGCATAGTTGCAACCGGCTCTGTGCTGAATAGCTGTAAAGGATTGACTTGCAAAAATACTTTTTTAGCTACCGAAGTTTTGGCTAAGCATGACGAGAATTATATGCCCCCTGAGGTTGCTGAGGCTCTCCAATATACAGCCACACTAAAATGAAAAAAATAATCCCTCTTATCTTATTTTTAGTCATTGCAGTATTCTTATTTTTAAGTCTCAATTCAAATCCAAGCAAACTACCTTCACCTCTTCTTGGAAAAACGTTTCCAAGTATTGAAGGAAAGGATTTTTATACTGATGAGCCTGTCAAAGCTACAGAATTATTTGCAGATAAAATGACACTAGTTAATGTTTGGGCTTCATGGTGTACTACATGCAGAAAGGAACATGAAATGATTATGAGTATTGCAAAAAATACTGAACTCCAATTGATTGGTATCAACTACAAAGATACGAGAATTGATGGCGAAAAATACTTGGAAGTTATGGGCAATCCATTTGACCTTATTATATTTGACCCTAACGGAAACATTGGAATGGATTTAGGTGTTTATGCAACACCTGAAACTTTTTTAGTTAATCAGGATGGTTTAATTTTATACAAACATATTGGAGAAATTAATTCTAGAGTTTGGGAAGATAATTTCGCTATTCATCTTAATAAATCTGAAAGCTAAAAAATTAGTATGAATAAAATTTCTGGAACTTATAATTATTTTCAATTATTAGTCAAAGTGGCTTGACACAAGGGTTTAATAATGGATAATCAAAGTGAACACTAAGAAAAATATTTACTGTGTTTCAATCATTTTAATTAAATTTAAAGGAGTAAGAAAATGAATAAATCAGATTTAGTTTCAGCAATTGCTGATGGTTCAGGTCTTTCTAAAGCTGATGCTGCTCGTGCTTTAGAAGCAACAACTAGTGCCATTTCAGGTGCACTATCAAATGGCGGTTCAGTTGCCATTACAGGATTCGGTAGTTTTTTAGTTAGAAGTCGTGCAGCCCGTAGTGGTCGAAATCCACAGACAGGCGCAACCATTCAAATTTCTGCCTCAAAAGTGCCAGCTTTTAAAGCAGGTAAATTATTGAAGGAATCTGTTAACTAAGCAGATTTTTTGTCAG
>JAPYSK010000009.1 GCA_029936515.1 Candidatus Thioglobus sp. | reverse complement strand
TGCTAATTGAATGACCAGAGGTCTCTTCAATTTCTTTATATAAACTGATTGTGTAGTCTTGAAGTTTGGAGACATTAGGATCAGAACTAAGCGTATGAAATGAGCCAGCTGCATGCCAACTAGATCCCGAGGTTAGTTCATTGCGCTCCAGTAAAACGACATCTTTCCAACCCATTTTTGCTAGATGAAATAGGATAGAGCAACCAACTACGCCACCTCCAATAACAACAACTTTTGCATGATCATTCATAACGCAAACCTAAATATATATAGTATTGAAAAACAAATGTTAATTCAAAAATGAATGAAACTCAAGTGAAAAATATTAATTGAAAATAGTGAGCTACTTTCAGTTTTTTTAAGGGGTTTTTTAAGTACTTAGATTGTTTTTGCTTCTTTCTAAAATATCAATACCTTGCTGATTCCAGAAATGCAAAAAATCAATAAATATCCAGTTTTCTGTCAGCTTATCACCCTCTCGTCGATACATATCAATAACTCTCATATCTCCAGATTTGCCCGATGCAGGTAAACCCATAAATCCTCCAGAAGGAGTAAGTGTCAAGTTAGGCCATCCAAAAAAACCGCCAAAATTTCCCTCGGCAATTCTGCAAAGGTGGCCGTTAAATATTCGATCTTTAAAGCCAGCCCTAAAAGGTCCAGAGTGTTGCTCAGCATACCTTTCAATTGTATAAGTTGCGCCGATACCTGCAGGCCCCCACCAAATCATATCTTCATTCCAGCTCCTTCTGAGCTCATCTACAAGTGGCAGTTCTTGATGTTCTTTCCAGGTCCTTATATCATTAACCATGAAGTCAATAGCAGCTAAAGTTTTTTCACCTTCAGCACTATCTTGTTCTTCAAACATTAAGCCCTCATGAGTCATTGGACCTGGCTGAACAAGGTGAGCGGCAGTTTGAGGAGGGAATGGATTAAGCCCAACCTGAATCATAACATGAGGAATATCAAAAAACATAGCAGTTTCAGTAATCTTTCCATCCTCTACTTTGTTAAATTCACAGTAACGCAAAAAAGCCATTTTTCTAGAGGGGTTAATTCCTAGCCACTCGTTGTCAAAGAGACCCATAAGATGGCCCATAGAAACAACCCAGACAGACTTAAATCCATCAATTTCATTTTTACCTGCCATAAAAATATCCATGCGTCTTTGCATGTTTTTAAATGAATTTCGGAAGGGCTGCCAGAAAGTCTCTGAAACCTCTTTAGCATTTGAGAGTTCATTAAAAGGGTGGTACCCTCGCCAGATATAATCTTCAGCGATGTAACTTTCTAAAACTTTCGAAATATCAGAACCTTGAGCTATATCTAATGACTTATAGTAGTCTAGAATTAACTTTTTTTCTTTTTGATAATTACTCATAATTAGACTTTATTTAATATCATTCTTGCACCCATTTCTGCAATCATCATGGTTGGTGCTGACGTATTACCACTAACGATAGTTGGCATAATGGAGGCATCAATGACACGTAAATTATTCATTCCTTTTACCTTTAAATCCTTTGGAGAAACAACAGCTAAATCATCAATTCCCATCTTGCAAGTCCCAACTGGGTGATAAACTGTGAGTGCAGTTTTGCGTATGTACTCCAATATCTCTTCATCAGTATTTATTGCTTTCCCTGGTGCTATTTCTTTACCACGGACTTCATCAAATTCTGGGGAAGATAAAACTTCTCGAGCTTTTTTTACTGCTTCAACTATATTGGTTTCATCTCTAGGGTCAGACAAAAAATTGTGATCAATGAGAAGTTTATATTCATCTCCCTGTTTGCTTAGCTTAACAGAGCCCTTACTATGAGGTCTCAATAAACATGTGAAAAGAGAGTAGCCATGCCCAAATTCAAATTTTCTACCTCGATGACTTCGATAAATAGGAGTAAAGTGAAACTGAACATCTGGATAATTTGGTGTGGCAAACTTTGTTTCAGCAAAGCCACCTGCTTCAACGAAATTAGTTGTCCACCAACCCATTCTTCTAAAATAGTAGTTGAAAGGAGATGTAATTACTTGAGGCAATAATGATCTCCAAGAAACGCCTATCGATTCAGCTTTATTTGAACGAACTGTAACCATTGTATCAAGGTGGTCTTGAAGGTTTTCTCCAACTCCAGCTAGATTATGTTTACAAGTAATCCCTAACTCTTTAAGCTCATTTTCACTTCCTATTCCTGAAGCTAAAAGTATCCCGGGTGATTCAATTGCCCCAGCACTAATAATAACTTCCTTTTTACAATTCAACTGCTTTTCAGAACCATTAATTTGAATATTCAACGATTTGGCATATTCGCCTTCAATCTCTATTGATTTAACTCTTGCATGCGTAATTATTTTTAGGTTTGGCCTAGAAGTAATAGGCTTAACAAAGGCTGTGTAGGAACTTACTCGAGTGCCCTTGTGTTGATTCACATTATAAATTCCTAGACCCAATTGTGAAGCAGCATTGAAGTCAGGATTATGGAGTAGACCTATCTCACTTCCAGCCTTAATAAAGCGTTTAACAGTTATATTAGGATCTTGTGGCTTAACTACTGGCCACTCTCCGCCTTGAGAATGATACTTTGGATCCCCATCTGTCTGATCATCTTCAAATTTTTTAAATATTGGTAAGACTTCTTCATAAGACCAGCCCTTACAGCCAAGCTTAGCCCAGTTGTCGTAGTCATTCTTATTGCCACGAATATAGGCCATGCCGTTAATAGAGCTAGAACCTCCAAGGCCCTTGCCGCGATTAACAGTGATAATTCGATTATGTAATTTTTTTTGAGGAACGCCTTGATAGGCATAATCAAACTTCTTGTGGCCATACAAAACAGAAAGTCCAGCAGGAATTTTCACCCAAGGACTCTTAGTACTTCCGCCACCCTCAACTAAGCAGACGCTATTTTCAGGGTTTTCACTGAGACGATTAGCCAATATACATCCCGCAGAACCGGCACCGATAATAATATAATCATAACTACTCAAGCCTTACCCCTTAACAGCGCCAGCAGTTAAACCACTTACTATCTGCCTCTGAAAAAACATAACCAAAAAGAATAGCGGTGCAATTATGGATACCGCTGCAGCAACTGCTACAACCTGATCAGTTGTTGTAGTTTCCATATTAAACATACTGACAATAGCTGGAACCATAGTTGTATTTTGAGCCTCTAGAAGCATTGAAGTAACTAAAAAATCATTATAGGCCAACAGAAAACTAAAGAGGCCAGTAGTAATTACACCTGGCCACATTATAGGCATAATGACTCGTCTAAATGCTTGAAAATGACTGCATCCATCCACTCTAGCAGCTTCATCAAGTTCAGATGGAATACTTTGGAAGAATGAACGCAACATCCAGATTGTAAAGGGTTGATTAATAGCAACCAGTACAGCGACCGTTGCCCAAGGCATTCCATAAAGTGTTGGTGCAGCATCACCAAATATCGGCCTAAGTATTTCAGCAGAATTTATAAAAAATGGAAGATAGCCAGTAACTAAAACCGAGTGTGGAAGGGCGCGAAAAATTAAGGCGATAATTAGAATCCAAAATGCTAAATTAGAGCCTGATCGCGAAAGGCCGTAACCCGCTAAAGTACCAAATGTAAGTGAAATTGTAACAACACCAGTAGTTACCAAAAGTGAATTTTTGAAATTATTTATAAAGTCTCTTTCAAACCATACAGTTGAGTAATGCTGTGTAGAAAATCCTATTATGTTATTGCCTAATTCACCAGCATAATCATTCAAAACAGAAAGCATTGAAGGCATAATAGCAAAAAAAACTACAATAAATGAAATTCCAAATGCCATAGAACCAATAATCCATCCAAACCCTAAGTAGCCGTTTGGAGAATATTTATTTACCATTCTTCCTAACCAACCTGTTGTAAGTTTTGCAGTAAAAAGAATTATTGCAAGCCCAACTGTTATGTCTATAAATGAGAGCCCTTTGCCTTGAGTTAGCGTTGCTGGCCCAAAAATTACATTTAATGGGTTGGAGTTAAATGCATCAATAGGAAGCTTTACACTTATAACAGTAATCCAAAAAATTGGGAAAGCAGCCACAATACACCAGAATATTAGAAAAAAATATGAGCTTAAACGAAGTCCTATTGGTTGGCGTATTAAATTTATATCCTTCATAATCGCTTACCCTTATAGTCAATCCATACACCTCGTAGAACTGGGATCAATAAAAGCGTAATTCCGATCATCGTCAACATCGAACTGGCTGAAGCCCTACCTATAGAACGATTTCCCATTAGATCTGAAGTTAGAAAATCATAGGTTAGCCATTGCAGTGAAATTACATGCGCCTGAGAAGAGAAACCAATCACCTCTTCGAAAACCCGGTAGGCATCCATCAGATGAATCAATGTTACAAAAACTATTAAAGGCATTAGGTGAGGTAATATTACATAACGAAACTTTTGCCAACGGCTTGCCCCATCTATAATGGCACTTTCAACAGTATCTTGGTTTACAGTTTGAAGACCAGCATAAAAAACAATGGCTGCAAAAGGTGCAACATGCCAAACACGATAAAACATCATCATTAACTCTATAGTCCATGCCTGAGCAAACATTGAAATATCTCGCACCAACCACCACTCCAGAAATGAGGTCAAAATTCCATCACCAATGAACAACCATCTAATTGAAAGAGCTCCGATCACTGGAGTAATAATCATTGGAAGAAGTGACACAAATATCACTGGTCCCCTAATAGATTTTGCTACATTATTTATACAAAGAGCAATTATCAGGCCAAAAGAAAGCACTAGTGGCAAAGTAACTAATGTAAATGACAAAGTAAATCGTAATGCTTTCCAAAAGTCAATTACCATAAATTGTCGCCAGCTATTATTAGCAAATGCTTTAATCACCCTCGGCAATTCAAGTACATTTTGATAGTTCACAAACCCTACAAAACTTGTTTGAGTTATCATTTTTCCATTATCGCCAATTGTAGGAATTGTTTTAATTTCCTTGACACAAAGTTGTCCAGTAAAAGTTGGAGTACAAGTTTCAACTTCTAGCGTTTGATATACTGGCTGGGTAACATAAAAACTCTGCTTTAAAACAGTTGCTAATGGCAAAGCAATAAATAAAACCATCATCACAACAGATGGTCCGATAAAAGCTAAGAACGTCTTTTGATTCATACTAGGAAAATTATATCAATAATCAAGATTAAAACATTAGATAAAAAGAAGGCCCTCCAATGAGGGCCCTCTTGGAGACACAGAGATATTACATTAAGCCACTTTCTGTAGCTGAAATTGTATAGGCAGCTTCAATATCAGCAAGAGCTGTTGCAGCGTCTTTCTCTCCTGTTAGGAAAGCTGCGATACCATTACCTAATGCTGTATGCATTGCTCCCATACCAGGAGAGCTTGAAGGATAAGGAGCCGCGCCATTATCAGCAGTAGCGATAGCGCCTGCAGCAGCAGAACCGGCAACATAACCGTCAATTAGCCAAACAGCGTCGTCATTATTAGCTAGAACCATTTCAGTATCAATACCTTCCATAGCAACACGGAAGGCAGCATCAGCTTGTTCATCTGTCATGTTTGTTGCGAAAACAAGACCATCCCACCAGTTAGTGGAAGCAGGCAGAGCAGTTCCCATAGGTGCGGAAGCCATTATAACCTTACCTACAACCTGAGACTCTTCAGCATTGTCCATGGCACCTGCGCGCGTCGCCCAAAGGGTTGCCATAGCAATTTTTCCTTGCTGGAATTGTTGCTGAACATAAGTTGAATCAGAAACGAGATATTCAGGATCCATATATTCCGTTAGACTTTTCATTGTATTAAGAGTTGCGACTCCAGTTGCATTATTAATGGATGGCGCATTTCCCTCTCCAAAGAATGCACCACCATTACCTAAGTAATTGTTGATAAATTCTTCGCCAAGATTCCATCCGGCTTTATATGTTCCACCTAACGGATAGTCAACTACGTCATATTTTGCTATTATAGCTGCAGCTGCCACCATTTCAGCATGAGTGGTCGGAACTGCAATACGAAACTCACTTAAAACATCCTCACGATACATTAGATGCTGATTATTAACCATCATAGCAATAGCCATAACTTGTCCATTAACTTTAATTAACTGACTAGGCTTTAGTTGGCTTCCATACTTAGCTACAAGGTCGTCCAAGGGACGAATTGTGCCTGCATTTAGAAGCGGCACCATTGTGCCATTTGATACACCACCTATCTGATAAAGGGAAGGGTTTGCTGCAAATGCCTCTGGCTGCTTGTCCTTAAAATCTACATCCAAGGTTGAAGTGACATTGCCACATTCTGCCATAGATTCAGTGATTGATTTCATAGCTTCAAAAGAATTTGAAAGTGATTTTAGTTCAATATTGTTTTCAAAAGCACACCCAGCCCATACACTTGAAGAAATAAGCGAGATTGCGATTGTTGTTGCAATTTTTTTAATTGTCATTAGATTACTCTCCTGTCTTATTGGACACACTTTTTGATGTGTCTTATTAATTTGCTATTACCATCTCCGTAATAGTTTTTTTATAGGCTTATTCTTAAGGACTTAAGCCCAAATTAATCAAATACATTGAAAAAAAATTTCTTATTGCATACGATTGCAATGAATTATATCACAGACTCTTAATTATAAAAGTACTATTTGCAATCGTATTCATAAAAAATACTATAGTTTATATTCTTGATTTTTCGAAATCTTCCCATGCACGTTTAAAATCATCAAAATTAAAGCCTTTCCTTCTAGTAGGATCTAGTATTAATTTTTCTGAGGCAAATAACTTATGAATAGCATCTTTTAAACTATCAATTATCGCCTTAGGAATAATTACTGCGCCATGCAAGTCTGCATGAATCAAGTCATTTGGTGAAATACTAATTCCAAAAAAGCTGACTGTGGTGTCGATTTCGCGAACATGAACAAAACCATGGCTTGGTCCAATAGAGCCCGCTACAACCGGAAAGTCTTCTGCAAGATCTCCAAGGTCTCTAACAACACCATTTGTGAGTGCTCCTGAGAGTCCAAATCCTTTGTGAACTTTAGTATTGATTTCACCCCAATAGGCGCCAATACAATCTGGATAATCAATATCCTCTATAACCGCAACAGCTGGACCACTAATATCTGACATATAACGGTAGTATTCCATCCTTCGTTCTTTTATGATCTCCTGATCCTCTTTTGGTGGAGCCAATGCAGCAATTTTAGCGGTTTTAGCAAAGCCAACCATTGCACCTCCTTTTGGTGCTGAGCTGACCATCGTTCCTCGTGTAAATTGTGAAAAACCTCGCTTGCCTTGTGCCACCTCTATAGCATTACATACTGTTGGAGTGTCTACTGATCGAAGAAGCGCAAGTAATTCAGAATCTATCAATTCATGAGCCATGTTTTCAATACCTCCGTGGTTTTTGTTGGTTGCTCCAATGTTGGCAAATGGCCAGCATTCTTGATTACCTCTAACTTTGAATTACTAATAATATTATGCATCAATTCATGCTTCTCTATGGAACATAATTTGTCTTCTGAGCCACACATTATCAGTACAGGCATATCCAGAACTGTAAGGTTATTTTGTTGATCACTCCTCCCTTGAAGAGCTCTTGATTGATTAATAAAGACTCTAGGGCCTAAAGAAAGCGCCATATCCATACAGATATTTAGAATAATATCTTGATTGTCACTACTCGCTAAATAGTTAGGTTTCATCTCATCACGAATAACATTTATTAATTTTCCTGACAAAGCATCACTAATTTGAGGCTCACGCTTAAGTTTCACTTCCTCTAATTCAGCTAGTGGATTAGTATCAATGAGCACTAATTTTTCAATACGCTTAGGGGCTTGTGCACATACCTCCATAGCAACGATTCCCCCCATTGAATGCCCAGCAAGACAAAATTTTGGTGGTGCATGGCTTAACACATCCGCTGCCAAATCACTAATAGTGTCATGTCTAGAAATATCTGCAATATGCACTGATATCTTTGAGATAAGCCCTTCTATTTGTGGAGCGAAAATGCGTTCATCACACATCATTCCAGGAATCATCACAAGAGGTGTCATAGTCGATTACTTACAAGCGCAGCGCCCTCAGATAGAGACTTTAATTTAGCAAAAGCAATATCTGGATCGACCGCCCCAAATCCTGCAAATGTCCCAAAACCACAGTCAGAACCTGCAATCACTCTTTCCTTTCCAACTATATTGACAAATTTTTCAATGCGTTCTGCAACTAGCTCGGGATGCTCAATAAAGTTTGTAGTTGTGTCCACAACCCCAGGAACAAGTATTTTCGTATCAGGTATTTCGTTCTTACGATCTCGAAAAACTGTCCACTCATGGGCGTGGCGTGGATTCGAGGTTTCAAACAAAGTATATCGTGCTTTCGCCTTCATTAAAGTTCCAAAAACCTTATTCATGTCTATATCACAACAGTGAGGTCCTTCATAATTTCCCCAACAAATATGAATTCTGACTTTTTCTTCTGGCACATTTTTTAGTGCATGATTTAGCGCTTCCATATGTGATTCAGCAATCTTTATAAACTCTGAATCTGATAAATCACTAAAAAGCATATGTCTAGAAAGAGCTAGGTCTGGACAGTCTAGCTGTAAATCTAGTCCAGATGCCACAATCATTTCATACTCATCCCTCATAGCATCGGCAAGCGCGGAAAGATACGCTTCCCTTGTTGGATAATAGTCATTTTGTAAAAATAAAGAAATAACCCCAGGTGATGCTGCATTCATAAAACCTCGACCGATACCATTTGCACTCATTGCGGCTTTCAAATTAGCTATATCTTTTTGAAGTTCACCTTGTCCTTTTGAGCGAACCTCTCCAGTACACATAGGCCGAGCATATTGAGGTGTGCCACCATCATCTGCAAGTCGTTTAAGGAAGCCAGGGAAAAGCTTTAGGTCTTCTGGCGGGTTTCGAGGACTATCTCCTGAAAAGCCTGTATATCTATCCTTTACATAAGTTGCGTATGATATTTTTGAGGTTTCGCCATCACTAATAATATCTATTCCAGCAATCTTCTGTTTTTCAGCTGTACTTAGCACATTGCTTTTCATGCAATCATCAAAATCCTTCTCAATATATTGCTTATTATTTTCACGGGCAAATATAAACTCGACAACATCTTGACTTCTTGGTAATGACCCAACGTGTGTAGTTAATATTCTACTCATTTATCGCTCCTTAATATAGTTTTGAAAATCAAATTAATTCGAAATTGGTTAGTGATCTTTTTGTAGATTAGCCTTTCCATGTTGGGCCCGCAAGATCATCAGTATTAGTTATCCGGTAGAGGCTAGATTCAGAAGAATTAACCGCAATCAATGAATGCTCGAAGTTTGGCTTCAATAGGCATGTATCGCCAGGTTTGAGAACAGCTTCACCGCTTTCCCAAATCAGATTCCAATCACCTTTCATCGGCATTAAAACTTCAAAATGGTTGATACTGTATAGCTCTTGACCTAATGATTTAGAACTAATAAATTCAATCTCAAATCCTGGTTTGTCTTTCAATAGACCTTTTTCACCTATCACTAAGCATGGCTCATTCTTTGATAAAGCCATCAGATCCCAATAACGAGCAACATAATCACGAACAATATAATGAACCGGCACTTCGGGAATTCCTAGTATTTCCTTTTCAGATAACTTGGTCATCGGCTTCTCTCCAACTGGCATCTTTTGCCCTTTTTTAGTGTCGTATAAAAGACCAGTTTCACTAAGAATTAGGCCGTGAACTGTCGCTGCATCCAAGACCTGTGGTGCCCAGACGACACCTCCACCTGAATCATCACCTCCTAAAATCGACATAATCATGCCATATTCTCTACCAACATTCTCAAACCCTCGAAAAACATGAGTAGGGATATTGAAGATATCGCCTTCATTTAAAATCACCTCACCAGCATTACCATTAAGGCCCCAAAAAAAGCGCCAACACCCTTTTAATACAAAGAAAACCTCCGCAGTATTATGGTAATGAAGAGAGTTAAAACATTTCGGGGGTTGCCCAGCTGCGCCAATATTAAAGCCAGGTGTTTGATTAATATGTACATGTTGGTCAAGGCTTTCTGATACACCTGAACCAATAATTGTAAAGTTATCTTTCTGACTTGATCCAGGCGTATGGGCATCAATAAAAGCTGTCTTACAGGGCTTTAAATCAGCATATCGAACTATATATTTTTCCATTTCCTCTAATGTCATTGTTACCCCATCTTAATAATTATTTGTTTCCATAATGATGTCTCATCAAACAAGGTGTATTCTCTTCTTAGACCCCATGGTCCAAACTCAGCATGTGACACTCCCATTACATATAATTCAGCGCCAGTAGGCTCTCCAAAAACACCCCAGCCATCATGCTTACCTTTTAAGTTCCAGCGAACTGCAGCCCTAGGAGACATGTGTTTATCTTCTCGACCAATTTGATGTTCAATTGAAAATTTTGCACTTGGAAGAGATGAACGCAACCCAGTCCAAAATTCTTCGGCATCAGAGTATGAGTGTCCAGATACTCCTCCAGGATATTCTAGGTGACAGCCACGGTCATACTCAGAAGTAATAACTGATTGATCAGAGCTCATAATCCGTTTCAAGATATCAACATACTTTTCGCCCCACTCGTTATTATTACCTTTGCCTTTATAAGGCCCTAGCTGATCCATGGAGTCTGTAAATGGGAGTTGACAATTCTCTACTCCACCCTCAAGATCTATCTGATTTCTAGCGAAATCTTTTGGATGAATTCCCAACTGTCGAACGATAGCACCTTGATCACGAATTAACCATTCATCATTTACTTGATTGTTAATTGCATGACAATCTGCAATAGTTCTATAAACAATTTTTTTACCAGTTGCTTTGCCAAACTGGCCATCTCCAGAGTGAGTTGCTGTTGATATGATTCGATGCGATGACAACATTCCTGCTTCAGGAGTGCCAGACCAGATTACATCCTCTCCCAAGAGCTGACGATCTGGGAATTCTGATAAGGTTGCCTTGGTAGCTTCTATAACGGATTTATTCCCGATTACAAGAGAGGGTGGTGCTCTTAATATAATATCATCAGAATAGAGATAGAGCAGTTTATCAATTCCTCGTTCTTCCCAAATTTCATAAGTAATTCCATTAATAAAATCGGGGAAATCAAAATACTTTGAATCAAAACCTTCCACTCTTTCTACTCCTTATTGGATTTATCTGAAATCTTTGCTGAGCCTCGAAGTATAAGTGGACCATCTATTTCGATACGACGTGGCTTCGTTTCCGTATTCTCAATACACTCAAGAATAATTGAAACAGTTTCTGCCACCATACGATTAGCTGGCTGTCTAACCGTTGTTAAATCATAAGCAGGCCAAGATGCAATAGGAACATCGTCATAACCAATAACCGAAACTTGTTCAGGTATTTTTAACCCTAACTCAAAACGAATTACATCCATTACTGCAAATGCCATGTCATCACTTGCTACAAAAACAGCATCTGGTATTTCCTTTTTAGTGAACATTTTCCGTGCAGCTTGTCGAGCATCATCTTGAACAAAATTACCAACCTCGCGAGCATACAGAGACCTTCCGTGCTGTTTCAGCTCTTCGATGAAACCAGCTTCTCTATCATGCTGAGTTGAAGCGCCTTCCCATCCAGCGATATAACCTATACGTTTATGGCCACCAGCAATCAAGAATTTCGCAACTTTTTGACCACCAAGAAAATTGTCTGAAGTAACAGTTGAAAATCTATCATCATCTTGGGTACGGTTAAATAACATTACAGGAACCCCCGCATCAACACATCTAGTGGCAAGATTTGACGACATTGCAACAGAAGCTAGAATAATGGCATCAACTTGATAATCAAGAATTTCATCCAAAACTTCATCAATATTTCCCGACGTTTTCGAAGCCATAAAAACTAATACGTGATAACCTTTTTTTTGTAATGCATTAGAAAGAAGCTCCAACGCTTCTGGATAAAAATAATTATCTAGATGTGAAACCACTAGACCAATGATTCTTGACTTTCCTGTAATTAATGATCGAGCCAAGATATTTGGACGATAGCCGAGCTCTGAAGCAGCACTAAGAACTTTCTCATTTGTCTTTTTTGAAGCAGAGGCGCCAGGCGTGAAAACACGAGAAACTGCAGACTGACTTACACCAGCTAATTTTGCCACTTCCAATGATGTTACTTTTTTAGTCGCCATTAGTCTGCCGTCCATCCTCCATCAATCATCAGCGCAGAGCCTGTAATAAGGCTAGATGCATCTGATGCTAAAAATACTACAGCACCCATAATGTCTTCAACTTCGCCAATTCGACCAAGCTTTATCTTACTTTCAATCCATTTTCTACGTTCAGGATTATCAAAAGTTGACTGGGTAAGAGGCGTACGTATAAATGTTGGGCAAATAGTATTAACCCTAATTTGATGTGGTCCCCATTCTATAGCCATTGCCTTGGTAAAGCCTTCAACGGCATGTTTGGATGCAGAATAAACCGCTCTATCAATACCACCAACATGCCCCATCTGAGAGGAGATATTGATTAAAGAGCCGGGTTTTTTTGCTTTTATCAAGCCCTTTGCAACAGCTTGAGTCACAAAATAAGCACCACGAAGATTGACATTCATAACATCATCAAAATCTTCTACTAAAGTATCCTTAGAGGGTGAGTGTCGACCTAAACCAGCACTATTAACTAAAATATCAAAAGGATCGTGATTTTCTATAGACTCTCTAATTGAATTTGTGTTGGTTACATCCAACATCATTGCCTCGGCACTTAGCCCTTTTGATTGAATTGCATCAACAACACCATTAAGCTCCCCAATGTTTCGTGCTGACAAAACTACATGGGAACCAGCTTCAGCCAAAGCGACCGCACAGCCCAAACCAACCCCAGATGAAGCACCAGTAATAAGCGCCTTCATTCCATCTAATCTCATAGACGGGGTTTTAGGTAATTTAATCACTTTGCTGCTTGTCCATAGGGGACATTTTCACCACCATAACGCCTGACTCTAATATTGGCCTGCTCAGCATGACCAACAAATGATTCCAACATGCAGAGTCGTGAGCAGTAACGTCCAATCTTTACAGCAGCCTCATCTGTAGTAATTTTTTGGTAGCTATGCGTTTTGAGGAACTTACCAACCCATAGTCCGCCAGTATATTTACCCGCTTTTTTTGTAGGCAGTGTGTGGTTGGTTCCGATGACTTTATCACCATTCGATACATTCGTTCTAGGTCCCAAAAATAGCGCTCCATAGGAATGCATATTTTCTAAAAACCAATCATCACGATCAGTCATTACTTGGACATGTTCTGATGCAATATCGTTAGCAATATCTAGCATCTCATCATAGTTATTGCAAAGAATGACTTCACCGTATTCTTCCCAGCTAACTGAGGCTGTATCTGCTGTTGGAAGAATGGTTAATAGTCTATCAATCTCTAAGAGTGTATCTTCTGCTAGCTTTTGGTTATTAGTAACCAAAACAGCCGGAGAGTTATACCCATGTTCTGCCTGGCCTAGTAAGTCAGTGGCACATAATTCAGCATCAACGGTGTCATCAGCAATCACCATGGTTTCTGTTGGCCCAGCAAATAAATCAATTCCAACTCGGCCAAATAACTGTCTTTTAGCTTCAGCAACGAAGGCGTTTCCAGGGCCAACAAGCATATCAACTGAATCAATACTTGCAGTGCCGAGGGCCATCGCACCAACAGCTTGAATACCGCCTATAACGTAAATCTCATGAGCACCGCCGAGATGCATTGCTGCAATCACAGCTGGATTGGGCTCTCCTTTAAATGGCGGAGTACAGGCAATAATTCTTGGTACTTTTGCAACACTTGCTGTAACAATTGACATGTGTGCTGATGCCACCATTGGGAATTTTCCTGCTGGGACATAACAGCCTACAGATTGAACCGGTATATTTTTATGTCCAAGAATTACTCCAGGCATAGTTTCAACCTCTATATCTTTCATAGAGTCTCTTTGCGCTTGTGCAAAATTTCTAACCTGCTCTTGAGCAAACTTTATATCCTCTAAATCTTGAGGAGATACTTTTTTTACTAAACTGTCGATTTCAGTAGGACTTAATTTAAAAGACTTTGGCGTATAATTATCAAATTTCTCAGAGAACTCTCTTACCGCTTCATCGCCTCTTGCTTCAATTGCCTTTAGAGTGCTTTTAACAATCTCACTAACTTGAGCATCGTCTATCGCTTTATCAGCATCAGTTTTTCCTTGTTTTAAATATTTTATTGCCACAATATCTCCAATTAATTTGGCTTTGGTGGAACTATTTCACCACGATCATAGGACTCCCACCCTAGACCATTAAACACATCTACACCAAGTTGTTTCAAAATACTCGGAAAGTCTACGGTTACCCAGTTGTCTGTTATAAGCCCATTTCTGACTTCCCAGAAATCTGTATAGTGGATTTTTACACGCTTGTGGGTAGGGGCTATACCCATAAATACTCCACTATGAATTGCATCAATATGCCCAAAGCATGAAGCCCATTCACCATCCACTAAGAACTTATCTGTATTATATATTCGGTCTGAAAAAGCAGCCCTAAGGGGTAGTTGCCAATTGTTCCGAAAATCTTCAAGGTTTTGCTTTGTGCCACAACCCTGGTTACCCATCCAACGAAAGTCTTTATGAAAGTACTTCCCCATGTCATTAGATTTAGCAATCAAAGCTTCTTCCATAGCCTTAACTACAGCGAGTGTTTTTTTTGATGTCTCGTCATAACTCATTTTTTAGAGCTCCACTCTTTAGTTTTCAAGCATTTCTCCAGTTTTAGTACTGAACAAAAGGCATAAGTTTGCAGGAATATTTACCATAACTTTAGAGCCTATCTCGGCATGGTAATTTTTATCAGACTTTATAGAAACTAACTCACCGCCAGCTCTTACTGAAACCATGGTCATATCTCCTAATAGCTCCATTGAAAATGCGGGGGCTGAAATCGCACCTTTGCTTTTAACAATAGAAGCGTCTTCTGCACGAAACCCAAGTGTGACTTTGCCAGAATGTTTTTTGTTCAACCCTTCAATTTTTACTCCGTCGCCTTTAAATACACCATCATTTATAGAGCCATGCATCAAGTTCATTGCTGGTGATCCAATAAAGCTTGCAACAAAGCTATTGGCTGGCTTGTTGTAAATATCTTTAGGCGTTCCAACTTGCTGAATGACCCCATCTTTCATTACCACAACTCGATCTGCAAGGGTCATAGCCTCAACCTGGTCATGAGTAACATAGATAGTTGTAACTCGTAACTTATTCTGGAGGTTTTTAATTTGAGCTCTTGTAGAAACTCGTAATTTAGCATCTAAGTTTGACAGTGGCTCATCCATTAAAAAGACGGCAGGCTCACGAACAATTGCTCTAGCCAAAGCTACTCTTTGTCTTTGACCTCCAGACAACTCAGAGGGCTTACGATGTAAATAATCATTAAGTTCAACCATCTCAGATGCTTGCATTACTTTTTCTTTATGAAGTGCTTTGTCAATCTTTCTTACCTTAAGTGGAAAGCGAATATTTTCATATACTGTCATATTTGGATAGAGGGCATATGATTGAAATACCATCGCTACATCTCGGTCCTTTGGCTCTAAATTATTAACAACCTTACCATCAATAAGTATCTCGCCAGTTGTTACAGTTTCAAGTCCAGCAATCATACGCATTGTGGTGGTTTTTCCACAGCCGGATGGGCCGAGCAATACTAAGAACTCCTCATCTGCAATAGTCAGGTTAAAGTTGTCTACACCAACAGAATTACCCCAACGTTTAGAAATACTTTTTAATTCAATTTCAGCCATATTTTTTTTATGTAAGCTATTTGGTGTTATGATGCATAAAGTATTAATAATGCATACGATTGCAAAATATTATAACACATGGTTTTTTGTTTTAAATAAAATGTTGCAAACCTATGCACTAAATTTTCTATTTATATTTTATATCCTATTCGTTTACAAACAAATTAAAATACATAAACATATTACTGGAGAAATCATATGACAAACCTTCAACCATCTAGAGAAGCTTTTATTACTTGTGCTGTTACTGGATCTGGTGATACAACTGGAAAATCCGATAAAGTTCCTATTACACCCCAGCAAATTGCTGACTCATGCATTGGTGCGGCTCAGGCCGGAGCCGCTGTTGTTCACATTCATGTTAGAGACCCAAAAACAGGCGCCCCTGCTCGTGATCCTGCTTTGTATGTAAAAGTTGTTAATTTCATTAGAGAGTCAAAGGTTGATATGGTTTTGAATCTTACTTCAGGTATGGGTGGTGATATGGTTTTTGGTTCTGCTGAAGAGCCGCTTCCCTTAAAAGATGAAGGAACTGACATGGTCGGTGCAACTGAGAGGCTTGAGCACGTTAAAGAAATACTTCCTGAGATATGTACTATTGATTGTGGCTCCATGAATTTTGGCCATGGTGATTATGTTATGACCAATACCACTTCAGTGTTACAAGAAATGACAAAACAAGTTCAAGCGCTTGGAGTGAAACCTGAAATTGAGGCTTTTGATACTGGTCATTTACAGTTTGCAATCTGGCTTAAAGAGCAAGGTCTAATTGATGACCCTGTGATGATTCAGCTATGTATGGGTATTCCATGGGGAGCTCCAGATGATTTGCATACCTTCCTTGCCATGACCTCAAATATTCCAAAGGACTGGACATTTTCTGCCTTCTCAATAGGTAGAAATCAGTTGCCTTATGTAGCCTTAGCTATCTTAGCAGGTGGTAATATTCGTGTTGGACTTGAGGATAACATCTACCTCAAACGTGGCGTTCTTGCTACCAACGCAGACCTAGTAAAAAAAGCTGTACAGACAGCTGAGGGAATGGGATGCGCTATTCTAGGGCCAGATCAGGTTCGCACTAATATGAAGCTAGAGAAGCGCTGGGGTTAGATATGAAAAGCATTAGGTCAGCAGGCGTTATTGGTGCGGGCGTTATCGGTAGCGGATGGATAGCCAGGTTACTGCTAAATGGTATCGATGTTTTTGTCTATGATCCCTCCAAAGAAGCTCCAAAAAATGTCAATAAAGTTATTGAGAATGCTGAAAGGGTATACAAAAAATTGCTCACTTCAGATCTTCCTATAAAGGGCGCCCTCTCATTTTCAAACTCAATTTCTGATGTTGCAAAATCTGCTCAATTAATTATTGAAGCTGTCCCAGAAAGGCTTTCAGTAAAGCAATCTACATATAAGAAAATTGAGTCTAGCGCTGACAATAGTGTGATAATTACCTCGTCAACTTCTGGCATTCTTCCTTCAGATTTGCAGGCAGAAATGAGACATCCTGAAAGGCTGATAGTTGCCCATCCATTTAACCCAGTCTACCTTTTGCCATTGGTTGAAATCGTTGGTGGTGCTAAAACATCCAAAGATGCAATCGAGAAAGCCAGTAGCATTTTTACTAATATTGGCATGTTTCCGCTTCATATTAAAAAAGAAATTCCTGCGTTCATTGCCGACAGACTTCTTGAATCAGTTTGGCGAGAAGCGTTATGGTTGGTAAATGATGATATAGCTACAACGGAAGAAATTGATGACGCCATTCGATATGGTTTTGGTTTACGCTGGGCGCAAATGGGCCTTTTCGAAACCTACAGATTGGCAGGGGGTGAGGCCGGTATGCGTCATTTTATCTCGCAATTCAGACCATGCCTTGAATGGCCTTGGACTCACCTAATGGACGTTCCTGAATTTACAGATGAATTGGTAGACAAAGTCTCCAATCAATCTGATCAGCAATCTGGACAATTCAGCATTAATGAGCTGATGCAAAAACGTGATGATAACTTAGTTGATTTTTTAAAAGTTTTAAAAGATAATCGATGGGGAGCCGGAAACACTCTAAAAGAGTTCGATGAGAGTTTATCAAAACCAAAGATCAAAACAGAGTTTTCAAAACTTGATCTGTCTCAACCATTACTAACTTTTGAAAGTAAAATTCCTAAAAAGTGGGCTGATTATAATGGCCACATGACTGAGTCACGCTACCTAGAATGCTTCTCTGAAGCAACTACAGAAATGATGGCTATTGTTGGTGCTGATCAGGACTACATATCTAATGTTGGCTCATACTTTACTGTGGAAACTCACATTCGTCATCTAGATGAAGTTCTAATAGGTGAAAAAATTTACGCCAAAACTCAGGTCATTTATGGTGAAAATAAAAAGCTTCACTTATTTCATTGGCTCTATCACGATGATGGCAGATTGCTAGCTACTGCCGAGCATATGCTTATTCATGTCGATCTAAAAACGCGAGCCGCTAGTGTGCCAAACGAACTTGTGATTAATAAAATCGGGCTTGTTTATGGTGCACACAAACTACTGCCTAAGCCAGAAGGCCTAAGTCGAGCGATTGGCGATAAAGTTTAATACCACTCGTCAGCCATTCCTTCTTTCTTTTTGCGCATAAAGTCTAACAACTCTTCGTCTATTGCCTGATCCATTGGTGGCTCAATATATTCTTCTAGCATTTTATTCCAGCGCTCATATGCTCTTTGCTCCGCATCCTTTGAGCCATCCTCTGTCCACTGCTCGAAAGAATTGTTGTCAGGCAATTCAGCGCGATAGTTTGCTGTTTCAAAGTTTTCAGCGGTGTGTTGAGTACCTAGAAAGTTTTCCCCAGGAGAATTTTCAAGATATGCACTTGTTGCAAGTGAATTATCATCAATGGTTAGACCTTCAAACATTCGATGGAGCATACCTAGACGGTCTGCATCAAGTATAAATTTTTCATAGCCTACAACCAATCCACCCTCCAACCAACCGGCTGCTTGATGAATAAAGTTTGCTCCCGCTAAAATTGCAGGGTACATTGAATCCGCAGATTCCTGCATAGCCTGAGCGTCTGATACCTTCGAGGCAGTGTAATGACCGCCTGCTCGAAATGGAAGTCCCAGACGTCTGGCCATCTGCCCAACAGCAAATGTGGCCAAGCTCGACTCTGCAGTTCCAAACGTCGGCGCCCCTGACTTAAGATCCATTGTTGTTAAAAAGTTGCCATATACAGCGCTTGAGCCAGGCCTTACAAGCTGAGTGAGTGCCACCCCCACCATAGTTTCAGCGTGTGCTTGTGCAATCGCTGCCGGCATCGTTACAGGTGACATTGCACCACCCAGAATGAAGGGCGTAATAACAGTTCCCTGATTCGCCCTGGCGTAACCCTTCAATGCCTCTGTCATAGTTTTATCGTAAACCAGCGGTGAATTAACATTTATATTTCCTTGGATTACGCAGTTTGAATCGACAAACTCTTCACCAAAAACAATTTGTGCCATTGCTATCGAATCCTCTACTCTCTCGAGCGCAGTAACAGATCCCATGAATGGCTTATCAGAGTATTTCAAATGCGCATAAACCATATCTAGATGGCGCTTATTGACAGGAACATCGACCGGCTCGCAATTGGTGCCGCTTGTGTGGTGCAGCCATGGAGTCATATGGGTCAACTTTACTAAGTTTCTAAAATCTTCCATATTGCCTTGCCTTCTGCCGCCCTTAAGGTCATAAACAAAAGGGGAGCCATATGCCGGCCCAAAAACTAATTTATCTCCTCCAAATATTGTTGATCTCTTTGGATTTCGAGCGTGCATCTCAAACTCTTTTGGGGCTGTTTTGCAGAGATCTTGAACAAGGCCTTTATCAAACTTTACAAGATTGCCCTTAACTGTAGCTCCTGATTCTTTAAACAAGCTTAAAGATTCTTCATCGTCCCAAAATTCGAGGCCAACTTCTTTAAGAATCCAGTCAACATGATTATCTATACGACTTAACTCTTCTTCGCTAAGCATGTCGTAACATTTAATTTTGCGTGTTAAATACCTTGGGTGCTCTATTTGTTCAGATTTTTTTCGGGCTGCGATTTTTGCAGACCGACCTCCCTCTCTTCGTCTTCGCTGATGATCTGACATAAAAAACCCACATTAACTAAATGAATTAAATTAATAGTTTATTGATTATATTAGTCGCATGTTAATTCAAAAAATGTACAAACTCAAGTTAATAATATTGATAGTTATCATTGAATTTTTTTGTAATAATCATGAAAGCCGTAATATAATTTACATTTAATATATGAAATGACGAGTTTATATAGGGGAAAGAAAATGATTAAGATGGGCTTTAAGGGCAACATCACCTCAAAGGAGTTACCTCTTTTTGAAGGTAATAACGCCTACTTAAAAGATTTTGCTATATCAAATGATGAAAGCGCTCCAATTACTGCTGGACTTTTTCGTCTTGAAAAAGGCGAATCGATTGCTTACGATTACACTTATGAAGAAATGAAGCTTATCATTGATAGAGAGTTCCATATTAGTGATGGTTCAGGCGAAGAAATTACCGCAACCAAAGGCGACTTAATTTATTTCCCCAAAGGGAGTGTTATTACTTTTAGAACGGATGACTTTGGCCTAGGTTATTTTGTTGGCCAGCGTGGTGAAGACGAGGCCTAAAGAGATCTAGTTTGACGAAGCACCCTTCCACTTATAGGTGCTGATATTGTGCGTCTATAAGCCTGAATAATGCTTTCTTTCGACCACGGCTCAAAACCATCAAAAAGCATTCCATAGTCTTCAACAGAGTTCTCAATAATAGATGGTGAAACAATATTAATTCGAAGTTTTCCAGCGTATTCTGCAGCCAACGTTGAAACGCACATATTAAGTGCTCCATTTGCAGCAGCGGCACATGCGCCAGCCAGAATTGGTTCATCACCTATGATGCCACTCGTTAGTGTTATGGATCCATTTTCTGTTAAGAAAGGGATAGCTGCTTTAGCTAAATTTAGCTGACTAAAGCATTTCTTTGAAAGGCCTGTCGCGAAATCTTCCATTGATAGCTCATCGAAGGGTTTAAATGGCGTACCACCAATACATGAAACTAAACCATCAAAAGACCCAACTGAGGCAAAAATACCACTGACACTTTCAAAGTCAAAAGCGTCAATCTTTAAATCAGGGCCCGAACGTCCAGCACGAATTACCTCATAATCAACTTCAAGCCCCTCAACAACCTCTCTTCCTAACCTTCCTGTTGCACCAACAACGATAATTTTTTTCATTTCACACCTATTAGACAATCTATTAAAAATTGAAGCAATGTTAGCACTAAATAAGTAGGTTGCCAATAGATTTCTTTACCTCTGATCTGGTTGTCTGTGAGCCTAAGCTTTCACCAATACTGACATGAATCTCTCTTCGCAAACTAAATTTTTTTTGCCTTTTAATTGACCTTGGTGCTTTTGAAAAGAAACTGCCCCACATGTCATTTACTGCAAAGGGAACCACAACAACACCGTCTTTAGACTCTGACAATATCTTTTCAAAGCCTCTTTTCAAGTTGCTCAATTCACCAGTTATAGAGATATGACCTTCAGGAAAAATTCCAACAACACAGTCATCATTTAACAAGCTTACAATGCTTTGCATTGCATTTCGGCTATTCTCAGGTCGTATTGATACGGCTCCAACTGCCCTTAGAATCCAATTAAAGATTGGCTTACTGTAGTAATCATCATGCACAACAAAACGAATCGTCCTTGGAGTTGCCCACTGAATTAGAGCAAAGTCTATATAGCTCATGTGATTACCAAGGAGTAATACGGGTCCATGTTTTGGAAGATTCTCAATACCACTGACTCTTAATCGATAACGCCATCCAAATAACAAATAGCCAGCAATTTGTCGCACAATTAAAGAATTGTTTTTAGTTTTTTCAGAACGATAGTAAAGCCAATTACTGCGATTGCTGCATTTAAGTAGAGTATAAACTGGCTATCAAAACTTAATTTAGCAAGGAGCATTGTAAGAGCTAAAAGGCCTATCATAGCAATATTCTGTAGCCAATTTTTACCGGCCAACATACTCCCAAGACCATCCTCAGGAGAGTGTGCTTGCATCAGAGCATTAAGAGGAACTATCATCATTCCTGCACCAACTCCAAATAAAAGAATAACTGCTGTTACTACTATTAAAGCAGAAGAGTTTGGAATAAAACTTAGACTCGATACAATGGGCACCAATATTGCGCAAATAGTGATCATTGTTGAGCCTGTATATATGTTATTGGTGCGTATTAAATTGTCACTTTTTCTGCCTGAGAGGAAGGCGCCAATCATAATTCCTATAACCGAAGACGCCAACATAGCATTCACAACTAATGGACTTTCCACTCCAAAATTAACTTTAGCGTGAGCAGGAATTACGGCAACTAAGTTTTGAGACATCCCCCAAAAAATAGCTGTTCCTAAAATCGAATACCAAACAATCTCATTATTTCTCATAGTTTTAAGATTGTTAGCTAAGTAATGAAAGGAGGCTAGTTTTTTTATAGAAAACTCAACTTCACTTAATTTAATTGGATAAAAACGGACCCCAAGAGTTGCTAAAAATTCTACCAATGAAAGTCCTACTAATACCCAGCCAACTGGTGCTATTTGAATCAATATTTCTTCTGGGGTTGTAAGATCCATTGTTCCCAGATAGACCTCAAATAGATAGGAGAAGAAAACGGTACCCATTAGAATTGCTATCAATACTACCGATGAATGGTAGGCATTTCCTTTACTTAAACCAGCCTTACTGAGGCACTCCTTAATATAGCCCATTTTTGCTGGAGAATAGATCGCACTCTGAGTTGCTAAAAGAAGAGTAAAGCCGAAAGCAAATATGTACTCTCCATGATAGTAGCAGTAGGTTATAGCTAAAGTAATTAAGACAGCAGCAAAGGCACTAGCTCTCATAATATTAGTCTTAGCAAACTTATCTGAAAGATAGCCGGACACAGTAAATAACAAAATAAAAGGGACAAGAATCATCGCATTTACAATGGCAGTCAAAATAAGCTGCGTTTGCTCACCATAGATCATAAAAATTGTATTTTGAATAATGATCTTATGACCTAAATCTACAAATGCGTTAAGGAATACTGCAACTAGATATATGGCAAATATGATTGAGCGTTCTCTACCAATTTGTTGATCTTCTTGCATACCCCTCCAAACTATAATTTAGGTAATAAATAGTATAAGAGAATTATGACAGAATTATGAGTTAATATCTTATCCGCTTATTAGAATTCTAGGCCTTCAATTTCAGCAACAGTCTGCATATCTTTGTCGCCGCGACCAGATAGGTTAATGACAATGCTTTTATCACTTGGCCATTGCTTTGCCAGTTTAACTGCATAAGCAACCGCATGTGATGACTCAAGTGCTGGAATGATGCCTTCAACTCTTGTAAGCAAATGGAAGGCCTCTAAAGCCTCCTTGTCCGTTATTGATTCATACTTTGCCCTTCCAATATCTTTGAGATAGGCGTGTTCAGGTCCAACGCCAGGGTAATCAAGTCCAGCTGATATTGAGTGGCCTTCGATAATTTGTCCATTCTCATCTTCCAATAAGTATGTCCTGTTTCCATGCAAAACTCCTACACTTCCAGCACAAAGCGGTGCTGCATGTGCGTCAGGACCTTTTTCAATTCCATGTCCTGCCGCCTCAACACCAATAATCTTGACTGATGTATCTTCAATGAATGGATGGAAAAGTCCGATTGCATTTGAACCACCACCAACACAAGCAACTAACGCATCTGGGAGGCCACCAACCTGCTCATTAAACTGCTCTTTTGTCTCCTTACCAATAACACATTGGAAGTCCCTAACCATCATCGGGTAGGGATGAGGCCCTGCAACAGTTCCAATAATATAATAAGTATCATCAATATTAGTTACCCAGTCACGCATTGCCTCGTTGAGTGCGTCTTTTAGCGTTCTTGAGCCAGAAGATACAGGAACAACTGTTGCGCCAAGCAGCTTCATACGATAAACATTTTGTGCCTGCCTAGCAACGTCAACTTCGCCCATATATACAACGCACTCCAAACCAAGTCTAGCTGCAATAGTTGCAGAGGCTACGCCATGCTGTCCAGCTCCTGTTTCTGCAATAATTCGTGTTTTACCCATACGCTGTGCAAGTAGCGCTTGACCAATTGTATTATTAATCTTGTGAGCACCTGTATGATTTAAATCTTCACGCTTTAAGTAAATCTGAGCGCCCCCAACCTGATCACTTAAATTTTTTGCATGATAAAGAGGGGTTTTACGGCCAACGTAATGCTTTAAATCATCCTCAAACTCCTTAATAAAGTCAGGATCATCTTTAAATTTCTCATAAGCAATTTTTAGTTCTATGACCGCAGTCATCAGTGTCTCTGCAACAAAAATGCCGCCATACTGATCGAAATGACCTTTGTCATCTGGTAGGTTATAACTCATGAATGAATCTGTTTAATAAAAGCTCTTATTTTATCAACATCTTTAACACCTGGCTCACTTTCCACACCACTTGAGGCATCCACTGCATATGGTCTTACTTGCTTTATAGCCTCTGCTACGTTGTCAGAATTTAGTCCACCTGCAAGAATTACTGGTAGCTGTATTTCTACGCACGCCAAAGACCAGTCAAACATCTCCCCCGTTCCGCCATATGTATGAGAGTTATATGAGTCTAGCAGTAGTCCGCTTGCCTGAGAGAAATCATCAGCTATTTGGGCAACATTAGTATCCAACGAAACACGAACAGACTTAATGAAAGGCATTTGGTATTGAGTACAATCTATGACCTCCTCATCACCATGAAACTGCAAGGTATCTAGAGGAACCTCGCAAAGAACTTCGTCAATAAAGCTCGGGTTTGCATTAACAAATAACCCAACCCTGTTAACAAATGGAGGGAGAGCAGCAACTATTTCTCGAGCACTATTGATGTCGACATTGCGAGGTGACTTTTCATAGAAAACCAAACCAATTGCATCGACACCTGCAAGAGCTGCCTCTCTAGCATTATCAGCATTCGTAAATCCGCAAATCTTAATCCTAGTCATTTGAATTGCAATCAAGTATTTAAAATATAGATTTTCTCATAGCCTAGAAGGGTTTTCCAGACAATTAGCTTAGAACAAGTAAGTTTTATTTGGAAGCTTTTTTCTTGACAGTTGATTTCTTTTTAGATTTTTTTGCCTTGGCTTTAGCTTTAATTTTACCCTCAATAGCCTTTTTGCACTCCTCAAGGGTTAAATCTATAGGTGCCTTATCCCCAAAGACCTTCTGAACGGTGACATTTTTTTGTCCCTTTCCACGCTTTTTACCATTCCAAATATAAGGCCCGAAGCGACCATTTAAGACCTGAATGTCAGAGTCATCAAAAATCTTAATAATTCTTTCAGCGTCAAACTTCTCTTTAGCAATGATTAACTCTAATGCGGTTTCAAGCGTCACCTCTTCTGGCGAAACCTCTTTCAAAGAAACATATTTTTTTCCGTATTGAATATACGGACCAAAACGTCCATAGTTGGCTTTAATTATCTCGCCATCATCTGTCTCGCCGATGGTTCTTGGCATTTTAAATAACTCTATAGCTTCAGCAAGCGTAATATTTTCAATGTCTTGACCAGTTCTAAGTGAGGCAAATGTTGGTTTTTCCTCATCATCTTGATGGCCAATTTGTGCAAAAGCGCCATATCGACCAAAACGTACACTTACATTTTTCCCAGATACAGGGTCTTCACCTAAATCCCTCTTACCATGAGTTTCATCTCGTGAAATATCCTTTGCGAGCTCAATTTGCTTATGAAATGGATCATAAAAGTTACGTATAACGTCAGCCCATGACTTAGATTCTTCTGCTATTAAATCAAAATCAGTTTCGAGATTTGCGGTGAACTCGTAGCCAATAATATTTCTAAAGTTTTTAATTAAAAAGTCAACTAATAAATAGGCGACATTAGTTGGGAATAATTTGTTTTTTTCAGCGCCAGTCGTTTCAGTTTGAATTGACTCTGAAATGACTCCGTCAACAATTTCAATGAGCTGATAATCGCGCTGAATGCCTTCACGAGTATCCTTGACAACATAATTTCTATCCTGAACTGTAGTAATCATTGTTGCAAAAGTCGACGGCCTACCAATACCCATCTGTTCAATCTCTTTAACCAGTGATGCCTCTGTATATCTTGGCTTAGCCCTAGAAAAAGACTCCTTTGAAGTTAAATCCATCAACGATAAAGCGTCCCCTTTGTCAATTTTTGGTAGCAACTTGTCTTCAGCGGCCATATAATCATAAACCTCTAGAAAGCCACCAAAAGTCAGCATCTCACCTTCAGCTATAAATCGCTCACTTCGATTCGAGATATTGATATTGATTTTTGTCTTTTGTAATTGTGCATCACTCATTTGAGAAGCAAGAGTTCTTTTATAGATTAAAGAGTAGAGCTTTGATGATTGCTCATCCAAACCTAAAATAGTTGGTTTAGTTAGATCTGTTGGCCTAATTGCCTCATGAGCCTCTTGGGCGCTAGTTGAATTTGTTTTATATCTTCTAGCATGATGATGGTCACTACCAAATTTTGAAACTATAACCTCCTGGGCTGCAGTAATTGCAAGCTCTGAAAGTGTTAAAGAGTCAGTTCTCATATAAGTAATCACGCCTTCTCGATACAAATTCTGTGCAATCGACATAGTTTGTTTGACAGAGTAACCCAACTTTTGAGAGGCCTCTTGCTGCAGTGTAGAGGTAATAAAAGGAGCCTTAGGAGATCTCTTAGAGGGCTTAGTTTCAACTGACTCTACCTTCAAAGTTGAATCTAGAATGCTCTGTACAAAATCCATCGCATTTTCTTTAGATTTAAAATCTTCGCTAAGTCTAACTTCTATAGATTCTCCGACATTATTAGTCAAGGTAGCCTTGACTTTATGTGAGCTGGTAGGTTTATGCGCAGAAATTTCACGCTCCCTTTCGACAACCAATCGAACTACAGGTGATTGAACTCTTCCTGCAGAGCGTGCACCTGAAATCTTTCGCCATAACACTGGTGAGATTTCAAAGCCAACAAGTCTGTCAATAATACGTCTGGCTTGTTGCGCATTCACAAGATCAGTATTAATTGTCCTGGGATTACTAATTGCTTCTGTGATAGCACCTTTCGTAATTTCATGAAAGACAATTCTTGGGGTATCTTCTGCTAATGAAAGTGCTTGCTGCAAATGCCAAGCTATCGCTTCACCTTCACGGTCTTCATCAGTTGCTAGGTAAATTTTTGTGGCCGCCTTGGCTGACTTTTTTAGATCTGCAACTACTTTCTTTTTGTCAGTACTGATTGTGTATGTTGGCTGGAAGTTGTTTTCTATATCAATGCCCATATCTTTCTTGGGCATATCTCTAATATGCCCTATACTTGATTTGACAATATATCCAGGACCTAGAAACTTTTCAATCGTTTTTGCTTTCGCCGGGGACTCGACAATAACAAGATTCTGTGACATAAAATTCCTACTGCAGCGTAGGGTTATCGTCATGAAACACAATGGATTCTATCCATTGTGATGAAACACCTGATTCAGCACTACTATTTCCAATGACCATCATGACAACCCATTTCAAGTCATCTATACTCAATTTGGAGTCTTCTAGTGACATCACTTGCTCGATCACTATTTCCCTCTGACTCGCGTTAAGTTGGCCCATATTTTCCATAAACATAATAAAACCCCTTGATCTAGAATCAAGTTTAGTTTTTTCATGTTCACTATAAATTCGCATGGAATTGTGCAATGTGTCAAAACTTGCGATCTTTCCGTCCTGAAGCGCAGCAATATTTTCTAACCAAATCAATGCTTTTTCAATACGATCAGAATCAAAACCAGCCTCTGAAAGATGGAGCTTTAAAAGATCATCATCTACCTCTTGAGATGAGTCCTGATCAGCAGACTCAAAAAGAAAATCAAACATAAAAGTAAGTACATCTAGAATATTATTAGTCATAAAGCCTCGGCAAATTAATACATTTGTCTCAAAATCATTCTTACATGACTCCTGCAGAGACAAGGAGGAAACACTTTGATTACTACTTGTGGGCAAGAATCACTTTTTCAACCATCTGCATGGTTTATATTGAACCTCATGATAAGTATTTTAATTATTTAACTGTCATTATGCACATCTTTATTAAGATTGGGGTTTATTAACTCAGTAATAGTTTATAAACTCTAATTTAACAAATATACTGACTAAGGACAAGTATGGTAAAATTGCAAAATTTTTTGCTAGCAGATATTCATTATGAAAAGAACATTTCAACCAAGCGTACTAAAACGTAAACGTAACCATGGCTTCAGAGCTAGAATGAAGACCCGTGCTGGTCGTGCTATTCTAAGTGCTCGTAGAAAAAAAGGGCGTAAACGCTTAGCCGCTTAATATCATGTCCAGCTCGCTCGCTAAATGTGTGCGCATTACAAAAGCTAGAGATTACGCTCACACTTTCCAAAACGGCTCACATATCCAAGGTAAGTTTTGGAGACTAACAACTAACGATTCTGGGAATTCTAATTCGAGATTGGGACTTGCAATCTCAAAAAAGGTATACAAAAGAGCGGTTGACAGAAATCTATTTAAGCGATTAGCAAGAGAAACTTTTAGACAGAATCAACAAGATTTAGAGTCACTTGACTTTGTAGTAATGATAAAAAAAACGACTCGTACTACTAATAAAGCAATCATCCAAGACCTTCTTTCATTAATGAAAAACGTCAACAGCAATGCTAAAACCTAATGAAATACATACTTCTACCACTAATTAAACTATACCAATGGCTAATTAGTCCATTATTAGGTAATAACTGTCGCCATATTCCGACCTGTTCAGAGTACACCTTTGATGCGATTAAGTGCCATGGAGCAATTAAAGGGGCTGCTCTTGGTGCAAAAAGAATCAGCAAATGTCACCCGTGGTCTGAAGCTAGCTTTGATCCAGTACCAAAAAAAATAATTTAACCAATTAATAGCTAAAAACATCCATGAATACACAAAAAATTTTCCTCTTTATCGCAATATTCTTAACTATATTTATTCTCTGGGATAAGTGGGAGCTTACGCAATCAACTGATGAAAATGGAAATACTATAACTCAAACTACTATAGTTGGTGTTGACTCTCAAGATGCAGCTATTGATGTTCCAGCAGCTAGCGATGTTCCCAATGTTGCCTCAACTGTCACTGAAGATACAACACCTACAATTGATAACTCTTTCACTCAAGGTGCTTTTACTACTGTTGTTACTGATCTTTTAACGGTTGAAATTTCTCACAAGGGCGGGACAATAATCAATGCCTACCTAAATGAATACCCAAAAGAACTAAAATCAGAAGAGAAATTTCAATTACTTAGTAATTCCCCTGATAGGATTTTCTATGCTCAAAGTGGATTAATTCCGGCCGAACAAATGCCAACTCATCAATCCGAATATACCTCTGAGAGACAAACATATTTCCTCCAGAGCAATAGTGAGCTGATTGTGCCACTAATATGGAAAGGTGATAACGGTGTAGTAGTCACCAAAAACTACCACTTCAAGCCAGATAGCTATATTGTAGAAGTTGACTACCTGATTAGCAACAACAGTAACACTGATCAAATTGTTAGTAGCTATACACAACTGTCTCATGGCAGTGAAGAAGAGTCTGGTGGTGGTTTTATGATGGGTATGCAGAACTTTAGTGGTGGTGCAACCTACAACGACGAAGAGATTTTTGAAAAAATTGATTTTGATGACTTTGACTCTTCGCCTAAAACAACTTCAATAGGTGGCTGGGCTGCAATGATTCAGCACTACTTTTTTGCAGCATGGATACCTAATGATGATGAAAAGCACACCTACTCAACTAAATCTAGCAGAGGCAACTACCTATTAACAACAGTTAACCCAAGCTCAAGAATTGCTGCTGGCACAACAGCTATCCTTGGAAAAAACCAACTCTATATTGGCCCTAAAGAGCATGTTCGTCTTGAGCTACTCGCTCCTGGACTCGATAAAACCGTAGACTATGGCTGGCTTTATATTGTTGCCAAACCTGTAGCAATATTCCTTCACTGGATTTATAGTTTTATTGGTAACTGGGCTCTGTCTATTGTTGTCTTGACATTAATCATCAAACTTGCTTTTTATAAGCTTTCAGAAAAATCATTCCGCTCAATGGCAGGAATGAAGAAGCTAGCACCACGACTTCAAAAAATCAAAGAAACCTATAAAGACGATAAACAAAAGATTGGTAAAAAAACCATGGAGCTTTATAAAAAAGAAAAAATAAATCCTGCTGCTGGTTGTCTACCTATTCTAGTTCAGATTCCAGTTTTTATTTCTATCTATTGGGTGCTTATAGAGATGGTTGAGCTGCGACAAACACCTTTCTTATATTTGCCAGACCTTTCTATGAAAGACCCTTACTTTATATTGCCTTTAATTATGGGTGCCTCGATGTGGTTTCAGCAACGCTTAAATCCACCACCGGCAGACCCGATACAAGCAAAGATAATGATGATGCTTCCAGTAGTATTTACTGTCTTCTTCTTGTGGTTCCCGTCAGGCCTAGTTCTGTATTGGGTTACTAACAACGTACTTTCAATTACTCAGCAAGTTTATATTAATAAAAAAATTAATGGTTAATAAATAAAACTCCATGCATTCAACTGAAAAAGAAACTGAGATAGCTAAAAAAATTAAGCTTTTAATTTTAGATATTGATGGCGTTCTTACTGATGGAGGAATCTATTTTGATGACACGGGCAAAGAGCTCAAAAAATTTAATTCATTAGATGGACATGGCATTAAAATGCTTCTCTCTTCTGGCATTGAGGTCGGAGTAATAACGGCAAGAAGCACTTCATCGGTGAGCTATAGGCTCAAAGACTTAGGTGTAAAACACTACTATCATGGTATCTCTGATAAGAGTATTGCCTTAAGTGAATTAACTGATAAATTATCTATGGAATTAAGCCAGGTTTGCTATGTTGGCGATGACGTAATTGACCTTCCCGTTATGACTAAAGTTGCCTTACCAATTGCAGTCGCTAATGCTCACTCTTTTGTGAAAGAGCATTCAATATTGGTTTCAGAAAAATGTGGTGGTTCTGGAGCAGTTCGAGAGGTGTGTGACTTTTTGCTTAAGTCTCAAGGAAAGTATGATGCTTTAATGGAGTCATATCTAAAATGACCTCTTTTCAGTCTCAGTGTTATGAGGCGTTGAAAAAAGTTCCCCCTGGAAATGTAATTTCATACGGCGGCCTTGCTGAAATGATAGGACGACCTAACGCGCATCGAGCAGTTGGAAGTGCAATGAACAAAAATCCATTCGCCCCTATAGTTCCTTGCCATCGAGTGGTTAAATCAAATGGTGAGCTAGGTGGTTTTGCAGGTGACATCAATCTCAAAATAAAACGCCTTCAAGAAGAAGGCGTTAAAGTATCAAACAATAAGATTGTTAATTTTCAGTCGGTGCTATTCAAAGCATATTAGCGCTTCTTCCCTCTCATCTTAGAAATCATTTGAAGCTGTACCAGTGATTCAGCTAATGCCGCTTGTGTACTTGAAACATCCTGTGCTCCTTGAGCATTAGACATTGCCTCTTCAGCACGCTGCTTAGCTTCAAGGGCTTTTGACTCGTCAAGGTCATTGGCACGAATAGCTGTATCAGAAAAAATTGTTACAGTATCAGGCTGAACTTCAATAATACCGCCAGAAACAAAAATGGATTCCATACCATTTTCAGTTTCAACTCGAACCTCTCCAGGCTTAAGTGTGCTAATTAGTGCAACATGCTTAGGGTAAATACCAATCTCACCCATAGAGGCGGGGGCAAAAACACATTTCGCCTCTCCTGAGTAAATCTCCTCAGTTGCACTAACTACATCAACATGTATTACTGACATTTATGCTTTCTCCGATGCCTTTTCTTTAACTTCTTCAATAGAGCCAGTCATATAGAAAGCCTGCTCAGGAATAGAGTCATGCTCGCCATCAAGAATCGCTTTAAATCCAGAAATAGTATCTTTCAAGGATACATACTTACCAGGTGATCCGGTAAATACTTCTGCAACAAAGAAAGGTTGTGATAAGAATTTTTGAATCTTACGAGCACGTGATACAGTTTGTTTGTCTTCTTCAGACAGCTCATCCATTCCAAGAATTGCAATAATATCTTTCAATTCTTTATAGCGCTGAAGAACACCTTGAACTCGACGTGCAACATCATAATGCTCCTGACCAACAATTAGCGGATCAAGCTGACGTGAAGTTGAGTCAAGTGGATCAACAGCAGGATAAATACCAAGCTCTGCAACTTGACGTGAAAGTACTACTGTCGCATCTAAGTGAGCGAATGTTGTCGCTGGAGATGGATCTGTTAAGTCATCCGCAGGAACATATACCGCTTGAATTGAAGTGATAGAGCCTGTTTTAGTTGACGTAATTCTTTCTTGAAGTGCACCCATTTCAGAGGCAAGTGTTGGCTGATAACCAACTGCAGATGGCATACGCCCTAATAGTGCTGATACCTCAGTACCGGCAAGCGTATATCTATAAATGTTATCAATGAACAAAAGAACGTCACGACCTTCATCACGAAAATATTCAGCCATTGTAAGTCCAGTTAAAGCAACACGAAGTCTGTTTCCTGGAGGCTCATTCATCTGGCCATAGACCAACGACACTTTATCTAGTACATTTGAGTCTTTCATTTCATGATAGAAGTCATTACCTTCACGAGTTCGTTCACCAACGCCGGCAAATACTGAATAGCCTGAGTGCTCAATAGCAATGTTACGAATAAGTTCCATCATGTTTACTGTCTTACCAACACCGGCACCCCCAAACAATCCAACCTTACCTCCTTTTGCGAACGGGCAAATTAAATCAATTACCTTAATGCCTGTTTCAAGAAGCTCTGCTGCAGGTGCTAATTCATCATAAGAAGGTGCAGAACGGTGAATTTCCCACTCAGCATCTTGTCCAATTTCACCAGCATTATCAATTGGCTCACCAAGAACGTTCATGATTCGACCAAGAGTTTTTGTACCAACAGGCACTGTGATTGACTTGCCAGTATTAGTTACTTCTAATCCACGCTGAAGTCCTTCAGACCCACCCATAGCAATCGCTCTAACGACATTATCGCCAAGCTGTTGCTGAACCTCTAAGGTAAGATTCGCTTTAGTCACATGAAGTGCGTTATATACTTTAGGTATTGAGTCAGATGGAAACTCGACATCGATAACTGCACCAATAATTTGTGTAATTTTGCCTATACTCATTTGCTTTTCCTCTTTTTAAATCTTTAAACAGCAGCAGCACCCGCTACAATCTCAGAGATTTCCTGAGTAATAGCTGCCTGCCTTGCCTTGTTATAAATTAATTCTAGCTCATCGATCATATCACCAGCATTTTCCGTTGCACTATGCATAGCTACCATTCGAGAAGACTGCTCGCAAGCAATGTTTTCTACAATACCTTGATAAACTAATGCTTCGATATATCGGACTAGTAAAGCGCTTAGTGCAGTCTCTGCATCTGGCTCATATATATAATCCCAATGGTGGTCCATGCTTTCTTCATCGGTAATCTCCATTGGAACAATTTGCTTAACAGTTGGAACCTGTGTCATCGTATTTTCAAATCTATTATAAGCAATCATAATTTGATCGATCTCACCTGAATCGTAACGGTCCAACATTACTTTGATTGCCCCTAAAAGATCATCAAAATGTGGTGTATCTCCAAGATCAGTAAGAACAGAGTTAATCGTAAGCCCAGTATTTTTAAAAAATGAAGTGGATTTTTTACCAATCGTGCAAAGCTCGACATCAACTTTATCTGATTGCCAAGCTGCTATATCCTTTAAAAGGCTTCTAAATAAATTAGTGTTTAAGCCTCCACACAGTCCTCTATCACTAGAAATAACTATAACTCCTACACGCTTATTTTCTTCAGAAGCAGTCATATATGGATGCTTAAACTCAGAATTGGCATGAGTTAGATGTCCTATAACATTGAGGATTTTTTCAGCATACGGTCGTGAAGCCTGCATTCTGTCTTGCGCTTTTTTCATCTTAGAAGCAGCAACCATTTCCATGGCTGACGTAATCTTCTGAGTATTTTTAATACTCTTGATTTGTGTTCTAATTTCCTTGCCTACTGCCATAGCTTACTACCAAGTATTATTAGCTTTAAAATCATCAATCGCAGCCTGAAGTTGCGCTGCAATATCATCATTGTAGTCACCAGATTCATTAATAGAATCCATTAAAGCAGTCTGATTAGTATTCATATACGCTAAAAGTGCGGCTTCAAATACCACCACCTTTTTTACCTCAATATCGTCAAGCGCTCCAGAGTTAGCTGCAAAAAGCGATGTTGCAGTTTCAGCAACATTTAGAGGTGAATATTGTGCTTGCTTCATTAGCTCAGTTACACGCTGACCACGATCAATTTGCGCCTTAGTTTCTGCATCAAGATCAGATGCAAACTGAGCAAAAGCAGCCAGTTCGCGATATTGTGCTAAATCAAGACGGATACCACCACCAAGCTTTTTAATCGCTTTAGTTTGTGCAGCACCACCAACCCTTGAAACTGAAAGACCAGCGTTAATCGCAGGTCGAATACCTGAGTTAAAAAGATCTGTTTCTAAAAAGATCTGTCCATCTGTAATTGAGATTACGTTTGTTGGAATAAAAGCTGATACGTCTCCAGCTTGAGTCTCAATAATAGGAAGAGCAGTTAATGACCCAGTCTTCCCTTTAACTTCTCCATTTGTAATTTTTTCAACATACTCAGCATTAACTCTTGAAGCTCTTTCTAATAAACGAGAGTGGAGATAAAATACATCACCTGGATATGCTTCACGTCCTGGTGGGCGCTTTAGAAGAAGCGATACTTGACGGTAAGCCCATGCTTGTTTTGTAAGGTCGTCGTAAATGATTAGTGCATCTTCACCACGATCTCTGAAATATTCACCCATTGCGCAACCTGCATAAGGGGCTATATATTGAAGAGCAGCGGATTCAGAAGCAGCCGCACAAACAATAATAGTATGAGCTAGAGCGCCATGCTCTTCTAATTTACGAACAACTGCCGCGATTGAAGATGCTTTTTGGCCTATAGCAACATAGATACACTTAACACCAGTACCTTTTTGATTAATAATAGTATCAATTGCAACTGCTGTTTTCCCAGTTTGACGATCACCAATGATAAGCTCGCGCTGACCACGGCCGATTGGAACCATCGCATCAATTGCCTTAATACCAGTTTGAATTGGTTGATCAACTGATTGTCTTTCAATTACACCTGGCGCAACAACCTCGATTGGACGAGTGACAGAAGTTTTAATCTCTCCCTTGCCTTCTAAGTCTTCACCAAGAGGATTAACAACACGACCAAGTAGCTCGTTACCAACTGGTACTTCCATAATTCGATTTGTACACTTAACAGTGTCACCTTCTGAAATGTGAAGATAGTTACCTAATACAACTGCACCAACAGAATCCTGCTCAAGGTTAAGCGCTAAACCAAAAGTATTTCCTGGAAATTCTAGCATCTCACCAAACTGAGCGTCTGCTAAGCCATGAATACGAACAATTCCATCACTTACACTTATTACTGTGCCTTCTGTACGAGCTTCTGCTGAAAAGTCAAAGCCCTCTATTTCTTTTTTAATTAAATCACTGATTTCAGAAGCGTTTAATTGCATAA
>JAPYSK010000058.1 GCA_029936515.1 Candidatus Thioglobus sp. | reverse complement strand
GAAGAAGCTCCAGCTGAAGAAAAACCAGCGGAAGAGTCGGAAGCTAAATAATTTGGTGTCACCAACACCTCAGACAGACGAGAAAAAGCTATTAGTCGGAAAGATTAATGGCTTTTTTGGTTTACAGGGGTGGGTTAAAATATTTTCATATACCGAGCCTAGAAAAAATATCCTCAACTACCAGCCCTGGTACTCTATTAATGAGGGTGTTTATGAAAAGATTGAAATTACCAATGGTCGGGAGCAGTCTAAAACTATCGTTGCACATATCAAGGGTATTGATAATCGTGACCAATCTCTAAAACTTATTGGAAAAGACCTATATATTGACAAAGAGAAACTACCTAAACTTGCTGATGGTAAGCATTATTGGTATGAGCTGGTTGGTTTTAATGTAATTAATCAAGATAAAATTAAGTTAGGTGTTGTTGATTATTTAGTCGATACAGGATCAAACAATGTTTTAGTAACTAAAGGAAAAAAGGAGTACTGGATTCCTTATGTTGAACCGTTTCTAGTATCTATTGACCAAGAAAATAGAGAAATTATAGTGGACTGGGATGAGGATTTTTAAAGGCTAATTACTCAATAATTGAGCTATCAACACCAGAATTTATTAAAAATTTATTTACCTTGTTGTTGGCACCAGTCACCTTAATCTCAATAGATTTTTCTTTACAAATTTTACAAATTTCAGCAATTCCTCTAGACGTTGTATAGTCAATAGTCGGAACATTTGTTAAATCCAAGATGGCGTTTGAGTAGTTGGTTCGACTTGAAAAGTCTCTTACAAGCCCTTTTGCTGAACCAAAACTCATCAATCCATTCAATTGATAGAATAAGGTTTCACCTTTTTTTATGAGTTTTTGGTGGGACTCATTGAGATGTGAAGCTTGTTCAATGCTTTGAATTGCAACAATGCTATTTAATTGCAGTTCAGTCATACGTTGTAAAAGAATAAGACTTGCCATGACAAGGCCAACGGCAACAGCAGCAATTAAGTTATAAAAAACTGTAATTAATAAAACTGTTGTCATCATTATGACACTTACCTTTGGTATTTTTGAAATTCTTAAGAGAAAGTTCCAGTCAATAATATCAGTACCAACTTTAATTAAGATTGCCCCCAAAACTGCTAAAGGTATATGGGAAGAAAACTTTCCACCACCGAGAACAATAATTAACAATAAAATTGCATGCAACGATCCTGAAAGTGGTGTCAAGCCACCAGCCTTAACGTTCGCTATAGTTCTCATAGTCGCACCAGCACCAGGTAGTCCACCAAATAAACCTGAAATTGCATTGCCTATGCCTTGACCAATCAATTCTTTATTAGAGTCATGCTGTGTTCGGGTAATTTCATCAGCCACTAATGAAGTTAATAGGGAGTCAATAGAGCCTAGAATGGCTAATGTAAAAGCAGAAACGATGAGATCAACAATAATAGATAATTCAAAAGTAGGCATCTGAAAACTAGGTAGGCCGGTAGGTATATTTCCCAAAATCATTTGGGAGTATGGCTCGCTATCGGAGATGAAGTATCCAGGCAGCAATAATAAAATTAGAGTTCCAAAGGCTAGCGCAATTAATGGAGATGGAACAACTTTGGTAATTCGTTTTGGTAGAAGATAGATTATGAGTAGTGTAATAATCGATAAAGAAATAGCACCCATATTACTAAAGAGCTGGCCTGAATTACCAAGCTCAGAAATGATGTTTAATGTCGAGCCCTTGATATTATAAAAACCCAGAATTTGTGGTAGTTGAAGTGTAATAATGATGACACCAATGCCTGTCATGAAGCCAGAAATAACCGCATGAGGCATTAAATTAATATACTTTCCTAGCCTTAATAGTCCAAAGCATATCTGAAATAATCCACCAAGAAAGACGGTAAAAAAAGCAAGCGCAATACCAGTATCTGGATATAGAGCAACATATTTTGTCACTATCAAAGACATTACAATTGTCATTGGGCCAGTAGGCCCTGAGACCTGGGATGGTGTTCCACCAAAGATTGCAGCAAAGAATCCTGTAATTATTGCACCGTATAGTCCAGCTTCTGCACCTGCTCCTGAAGCAAGCCCCATCGCAAGAGCGAAAGGTAGGGCAACAATAGCGGCAGTGATTCCACCAGTGATGTCACCTCTAATGTTATTAAAATGTATTTTCTCAGTAAGATTCACAATATTAATTAGTTGAAATTTATTTCTGCCAATAGACTGTTATAGGTATTTAGCTTGTATATTATAATAGCAATAGCTAGGCTATCCTCTCTAGTAGTTGTAGTCTAGATATAAAATTTAAGGACACTAAATTTCAAGAGCACTATTTCATGAGTTGGATAATAAAACTATTTCCTTTTTTGTTATGGATTAAGGATTTAAGTAAACCAAAGACAATTAAAGCCGACATCGTAGCAGGGGTTACTGTTGGTTTTGTTATTGTTCCACAGTCAATGGCATATGCTCAGTTAGCAGGATTAGGGCCTCAATATGGCCTTTATGCATCCTTTTTACCAGTTTTGATTGGTGCTATCATGGGCTCATCCAGACAGCTATCTACAGGGCCTGTCGCTGTTGTATCTTTATTAACGGCTGCTGCCCTCGGAGAGATTGTTACTGATCCATCAAGCTATGCAGTTTATGCTGCATTACTTGCGCTTATAGTTGGGCTGTTTCAGCTTTCTTTAGGAGTCCTTAGATTAGGTTTTGTGATTAACTTTTTATCTCACCCTGTTGTGACTGGTTTTACCAATGCCGCGGCAATTATTATTGGTGCCTCTCAACTCCCTAAGGTTTTTGGTATTAGGGTTATTAGTTCTAATGATACTGATTGGGTTAGTGCGTGTCAGCCACTGTCTTTGATTGAGAGAATTGAGAGTGTTGGTAGTAGTGGAATGCATACTATTTGTAATGCAGACCAAAGCTATGAGACTATCGCGAGACTTCTAGAAGCCGCATTATTCTATACTCATTTACCTACATTAACGATGGCGGTAATGGGTGTATTAACTATCGTCGTTTTACAGCGATATTTCCCGAGAATGCCAGCTATATTAACAGTCGCCGTGATTTCAACTGCGGCCTCTTTTTTAATTGATTATGAGGCAATGGGCGGTGCTATCGTTAATTCAATAGATATTGATGGCTTATTTAGTTTTAAGGTACCTAGTTTCGATTTTAATGCAATGGGCACATTATTTATTTATGCAATTACAATCTCATTAATTGGATTTATGGAGGCCATTTCAATTGCTAAGTCTATGGCTGCAACTACGAAGCAGCGATTAGATGTTAATCAAGAGCTCATTGGTCAGGGCTTATCAAATATTGCTTCAAGCTTCTTTCAAGGTTACCCGGTCTCAGGTTCATTTTCACGTTCTGCTATTAACTTAGCAGCTGGTGCAGTAACTGGTTTTTCTTCTGTAGTGACTGCAATTATTGTGGGCTTAACTATTCTATGGCTAACCCCTTTACTTTACCATCTTCCACAGGCTACCTTAGCTGCCATTATCTTAATGGCAGTTGTAAATTTGGTTCATTTTTCACCACTGAGGCATGCATGGAAAGTGGAGAAACATGATGGATGGGTTGGACTTCTGACTTTTATAATGACGCTAATCTTTGCGCCTCACCTTGAGAATGGCATCGCTTTTGGCGTTATTCTGTCTCTTGGCTTGTTTTTATATAGAACCATGGAACCAAACTTTACAGAATTATCGGTCCAAAAAGGGTCGATTATTGCATCTAGGTTTGTAGGCGATACAACCGAGGTCAGCAACGCGGTGAAGATAGCTAAGTGGAGTGGCTCTCTTTATTTTGCGAATGCAGCTTATTTTGAAACGAAATTACTCGAATTAATCTCTAAAAATAATGAAGAGTTGAAATACATTATTGTTGATGTTGCATCTATCGTCCAGGTTGATGCTAGTGGTGAGCAAGTCTTGAGAAATCTAGTTGAGTCATGTTCTGATTCTGGAGTAGAGATTTTATTTGCAAGAACCGAAAGGTTGGAGGCAGAATTATATCGCTCAGGATTTAAAAAACGTTTTGGTGAAAATCGTTTTTTTGACCTAAGAGCAGATGCACTAAAATATGTTTGGCAAGAGATTGAAGATAATGAGCAGGAACAAAAGCTAGATGAAGAGCAAGATCATATTTTAGATATAGATGATGGACTCAATTCAGCTTAATTACTTTAGAGGTTTTGGTAATAAGCCTTAATAAAGTAAAGCCCTTGAGGCTCTGCAGTTGGACCAGCTTCTCGGCGATCTTTACTTTCTAGTACTGACAACATCCATTCAGCATCCTTTTCTCCTCTCCCAATCTTTAGTAGTGTGCCTACAATATTTCGTACCATGTGATGAAGGAAGGCATTAGCTTTGATTTTGACAATAAGATTATCGTCCGATTCTATAATATCTAAATACTCAACGGTTTTGACTGGTGATTTTGCTTGACACAAGCGGCCTTTGAAGCATGAAAAGTCATGCTCTCCAATCAAAAAATTGGCAGCTTTTCTCATCTCATCTATATTGAGTGACCTTGGCTCCCATAAATAATAGCTAGCCTTTAGCGAGGATCTTACTGGATGATTATGAATTTTGTACTCATATGATCTTGCATATGCATTAAATCTTGCATGAAAGTCATCATTTACTTCTTTTGCCCATGTAAAGTTGACATCGCTAGGTAAGTTTACATTTCCACCAAATAACCAGGCTTCATCACTCCTATTTGAGTCAGTTTCAAAATGTATGACTTGTTCTTTTGCGTGAACACCAGAATCTGTTCTTCCGCAACAAAATACACGAACAGGGTGATTTGCCACTAAAGATAAAGCAGATTCAACAACATCTTGAACTGTCCTTAGCCCAGGTTTCTGTATCTGCCAGCCATAAAAATTGGTTCCTAAATATTCAACACCAAGGGCAATTTTCATAAGCAACTATATTATTTTTATTATTGTAAAATTGATAATAATATTTTAACAAACTATTACGCCTTTCTAAATGAGACTATCGATTTGATTGTGCAGATTTTATGAACAATAACACTAAGCCAACTGGAATCAAAAAACTCTGGTCTGCATCAATATATTCAGCCCAAGGTTTAAAAGCTTGCTATAAGTCTGAATACGCTTTCAGGCTTGAGGTTTGGCTGGCACTAGTTTTAGTGCCTCTAGGTTATTGGCTTGGTGAATCAGATATTGAAAGGGTGCTACTTATAGCTCCTATATTTTTAGTTTTGATTGTTGAAATGCTAAACTCAGCAATCGAAGCGTTAGTAGATCGAGTTAGCCTTGAGAAGCATGAACTTTCAGGCTTTGCAAAAGATGTTGCTTCGGCAGCTGTTCTACTATCTTTAGTTATTTTTCTTTTTGTATGGGCTATTATTCTCCTCTAATTGAACTTCTTCCGGATGACTTAGAGTGTCACTTTTTTGACACTATTAGTAGTACTAATCTTTTTCTAAATAATAGTCCTACTTCAAAAAAAAATCAGTTATGTGTTACTCGAGAGCAAACACAGGGAAAGGGTCAGTATGGAAGGCGATGGCTGTCTCAGAAGGATGGCAGTATTCTTTTTTCTATTCGTAAAATTTTTACTCAAGAGACTAGCCTAAATGGCTTCAGTTTAGTTGTTGGTTTGGCAATAATAAAGACTTTAGAAGAAGAATGTTTAGTCGAAGGATTTAAAATTAAGTGGCCAAATGACATTTATTTTAAGGGTAAAAAAATTGCTGGAATCTTGTTAGAAAATCAAATTCAATTAGACAATCAATTTGTCGTAATTGGGGTCGGTGTAAACTATAATTTAAATCAAAATTTTAATTGTGAAATACCGTGGACTGATCTAACTAAGTCGGCAAAAAAATTGCCAGATATACAATCCATGACTGCTAAATTAATTAATAGTATTTTAATTATCTCAGAGCACTTTAAAATGAATGGCTTGTCCAGCTTGCTGGAGCAGTGGGATAGATATGATATGCTTCAAGGAAGCAATGTAAGGCTTATAGAACCAGGAAAACCTATTGAAGG
>JAPYSK010000057.1 GCA_029936515.1 Candidatus Thioglobus sp. | reverse complement strand
TCAGAATGGTCATGCGTATTAGATAATAAGAGCTCTCTAGTTTGGGAAGTTAAGAGTGAAAGCGAAGGCATACAGTACGCTCTAAATACCTACACTTGGTTTGATGGTGTAAGTGGCAGAAATAACGGTACCTTTAGTAAGAATTGTTATTGGGGTAAGGGCTGCAATACTCAGTCCTATATTGAAGATATTAATAAGGCCGAGCTTTGCACCTATTCGGATTGGCGCTTACCAACAAGAGATGAGTTAAAATCTATCGTTGATTATTATGGCGACAGTGATATTTTAATAGATTTGTTATTATTCCCAAACACACAGATGGATACTTACTGGACCTCTATGTCAGCAAAAGATAATCCTTCACTAGCCTATGAAATTCCTTTCTTTTTTGGTGGTTCTCTAGTCCGTGACAAGACAATGGCCACCTTTGTAAGACTTGTAAGAAGTGCTGACTAGAGAAATAGATAAGGCCTTATATGAGTCTTATTCAGACGATATACCTCAACTCCTAAAGAAAATATATGCCTCAAGATCGGTCACTGAGTCTCAGCTCTCAATGGCACTTCCTGGTCTTCTTAAACCGAGTTTTGATCAGCTGAATATTGCCCTTGATCTTCTACAGAAGTGCATAGAAGAGGATCGTCGTATACTCATTGTTGGAGATTTCGATGCTGACGGAGCAACAGCAAGTGTTGTTGCAATTAAAGCACTCCGATTAATGGGTGCTAAGTATGTAGATTTTTTGGTTCCCAATCGCTTTAAGCATGGATACGGATTAAGCCCTGAAATTGTTAACGAAGCTAAGGTTGAAAAAGAACCAAATCTTATTATTACAGTTGATAATGGCATCTCTAGTAATGAAGGAGCAGCGCTTGCTAGATCGCTTGGGATTGATGTTATTATTACCGATCACCATTTACCTCCTAAAGTCCTTCCTGATGCTAATGCAATTATTAACCCTAACCTTCGGGGGTGTGATTTTCCATCTAAAAATTTAGCGGGTGTTGGTGTTTGTTTTTACTTGTTTTCATCCCTTAAAACTCATCTAGATTCTATTGGTTATTTTGAAAAACATAACATCAAAGTGCCGGACCTACGCGTGCTTCTTGATTTAGTTGCTCTTGGAACCATTGCAGATGTTGTAAAGCTTGATCAGAACAATCGAATTCTAGTGAACGAGGGCATTAAGCGAATTCGTCAAAAGAAATGCTCAAAAGGAATTCTAGCTATACTTGAGCTTACAAAGCGTCCCATTGAATCTCTTCAGGCCTCCGACTTAGGCTTTACTGTAGCACCAAGAATTAATGCAGCAGGTCGCCTTAGTGATATATCTCAAGGAATACGCTGTTTACTCTCAGAGGACATTAATGATGCAAGGAGGTATGCTACAACCCTTGAAGAATTTAATATTAAAAGGCGTCAAGAGCAGACTCGAATGCAAGACGAGGCATTGGCAATTGTAGAGAGTCAGTCGATTGATGAAAGTCAATTTGCAATTGTTCTATATGGTAAAACTTGGCACGAAGGTGTTGTCGGTATTGTAGCAGGGAAACTCAAAGAAACGTATCAGTGCCCATGCGCTGTCTTTGCAAAATCAAACAAGGTTTTAAAGGGTTCTATTCGTTCAATACCAGATGTACATATCAAAGATTTACTTGACCTGGTTGATCGAAATAATCCAGGCCTAATTGAAAAGTTTGGCGGTCACGCGATGGCAGCTGGTTTAAGCATTACCCCTGATAATTTTGAAGGATTTAAAGACGCATTTACTGGAGCGATTACTGAGCATCTTGAGGGTAAAAAGCCAATTATTGAGCTAATGACAGATGGAAAACTTGATGCCTCTGAAATAACGCTTAATAATGCAGAGCTACTTCGTCAAGCCTCTCCATGGGGACAAGGCTTTGAGGAGCCTATTTTTTATGGTGACTTTGAATTACTTGAGCAGCGGATTGTTGGTGACAAACACCTTAAGTGCACCTTAAAATTGATTAATGATAGTTCTATCTTTGAGGGGATTGCTTTTTTTCAAGAAAAGCTGGATTCAAAGAAAGTTAGAGTTGCCTATAAGTTAAATGTCAATTCATTTCGTGGGAACGAGTCTTTGCAGCTAATGATTGATTCAATGGAAGTTATTAGCTAGCCTACTGATATTTGCAACTAGATACATACATAACAGCGCCAGCCCAATCTTCTACATCAATAAATAATTTTGCAGAAACATTATTAATATTACTAAGATCAATCGGCGTTGATCTTTTATGTTCACTGAATGTCGGATATTGCGGGTTTCTTGGAAGTTCACCTTGGCTCGTCGTTAAAAGAAAAAAAGCCATCTTGCCAACTAGGTGTCCATTCTCAGTCAGTCTAAGATTAACCTCATCTCTAAAGTAACTTGGATCTGTCGACAGCCCATGCATATACCAACGAGCACGCTTACCAAATTCGACATTTGAACCTTTTATATTAATATTTCCATCAGCAATATTCCAACCTTGAATTTGACCTTCTTCGACAACATCGTATTGGATCCGTGTCATTGAGAATCGGCATCCAATATCTTTAATATTTTTCGCTAGTTGATGTTTACTAAAGTCATAATCGGTTGGAATGACAACTAAATTTAGTAGCTCCTCCAAAACCTCTGGAGAGAAAGCAACGTCGTAGATTTTAATTTCTTTATCAACAGAAGAGGATGCTCTTTGCGAAGCTGTTGTTTTCTTATTCGTTGAAGTGGTTTTATTAGTTTGTGCCGCACCTGCAACTGCTTTACCACCTTCGCAGCCAATTCCTCTTTTTTGTACCTCTGCTTTGTAGCCTTCGTTTGTTGGTCTCATGTCAAGCCACATGCATACAACATCATCTGTCCAATCATCATAAGCGCCAGAAATAGATACTCCTATGAGACCTATACCAAGAAATAGAGTTAATAGTTTCCTTTTGAACTTCATAGGGGATTTCAAGTAATAGATAGTGACTCCTTAAATTAGATTAAGCTTAGGAAAAAATGTAATCGTAAACTCGAGGTAGTTCAGGGGTAAAGAAAACTTTGTCAGCAATGAGGTCGTGATCTAGGCCGAGTGATTTTTCAATACACGCTGCACAAACAGAACGATAATCAATCGTTGACATTAGGTCTCTTTTTTCAAATTGTTCATTTTCTGCAAGCCCTGGCCACTTAGAGATAACTCTACTTTTTGTAATGGCGCCTCCAGCCAAGAGCCCAGCAGATCCGAATCCATGGTCCGTTCCCCAGGTTCCATTTTCTCTGACTGTTCTTCCAAACTCTGTTAGAGTAAGAATAATGCTGTTATCCCAAGCATCTCCTAAACCTTCTCTATAGCCAGCAATAATTTCATCAACGAGTTTTAATAGCTTGCCGTGTCGACCAAATTCATCTGCGCCTTGATTTGAATGCGTATCAAATTGAGAGACTTTTATAACCGACGATAAAGGACCACCTTCTTGAGACATTGCTTTACCAGCATATTTTGCTAAACTTGCAGGATCTCTTGGCACTATTGAATCTTTTTGAGTGCTTTTTTTACTCACTTTTTTAAAGACTGAAGAGCCTTCATTTGAGTGAAACATAGAAATCATATCAATTAGCTTAGTCTTTAAATTACTTGAACTTCTTATGCTAGCAGGATAGAAATTATCATTTTTATCAGCACCCCTAAGAATTAATGGCATATCAAGTGAAAGCGACCTTCCAGGAGTCTTTGCTAGATCAAGCGCTCTTCCGAGCCAGCCTGAAGTTTCAGAGAACGGACTTAGTCCTCCACCTTGCATTAAATTTTGACCCTCAAAGTGAGATCTCATAATGTATGGGAAGTTTGTTGCATGAACGATTGAGGCATTATTTTTAGCCATGAGTCCACTAAAATATTGAAAAGAAGGATGAAGTCCAAAAAAAGAATTTAGCTTTAAATAGTTATCAGGGGTAAGACCTTTTCTCATCTTAGAGAGATTTGGATCACCAAATGGTGGGACTGCAGTTAGTCCATCCATTCCGCCTTCAAGCATAATCACTGAGATAGTGCCGGGCGGTTTGTCTTTAGTAAAGCCAGGAAGAGGAAGACCCGCTAAGAATAATGAAGCACCAGATACTTTTAAAAACTCTCTACGTGTCAAATTAAGTTTAGGCATTTTCTAACCCCATAAGTTCAGGACTACACATTAAGGCAATAAATTGATCTTTTCTGCTACTAAAGCTATTAACAAGATTTCGAGTCGTTTCATTTGCACCAATTCTATCCATTATTTCATCAGGATCAGAGGTTGGGTATCCTGCCGTATAAATCGCATCAGCAAACCTAATACGGCGCTCAAACATTTCACCAGAGAGCCATTCATTTTTATCACTTGAATAACCATCGGGCTGCCTTTGATGCCAAAAACTTTGTCCAAGTTCATCAAAAATTTCTCTGGCTTCCATGATTCCATGGTTATAGACTTTAAATTCATCCCAGCCCTTAAAAAAAGTGGCGCCACTTAATCGAACGACTTGAAATAACCACGTCATAGGCCATTGAAACTTTGGCTCTGTTGATGAAATAGCGCGTTCAATGACAGCGGTATGAATCTGGTTTAGATTGCCGTTACTCGTTTTCCAAGCATTAACTATATAGTTAATATCTGATTTACTTGGGTTGTCGCTCACAAAGTGCTGGGCTAATTTAAATGAGATGAAGTTGATCGTGTGTTCATGAGAAGCGAGAAAATCAGTTAATTGTTTGAGCCCACCTTTTCCAGCAGGAATGACTTTACCTAAAACCCTTTTAGTGCCTGGCTCAGCATGAGTTTTTTTGAAAAAATCCCATGAATCTAATGTTCCACCTTCTTTCATAAGCCATTTGTGTCTTTGCGCGGTCGATAATAATTCATTACCGTTACCCAATCTTCCAGGCCAAACGCCCCAGCCTGCTAATACATTGGCGGCATTTTTGATGTCTGTTTCCGTGTATTTAGCCGTTGGGGATACTGTATGCAGCTCAAGAAGCTCTCTACCTAAATTGTCATTGAGTCCAGCTTGATTACCATCTTCTTTGGCCCATTTAGCCTTCTGGGAGTTTGCACCACAACTCCAGCAATTATCTAGATAAGTGAGCATTGATGAATGAGTCGTCATTTGATAAATCATATGAGAAAAATTCCCATTTAGATTGGCTAATATCGCCTCATCAATAGCATGTCCAATATGATTTTGATTGTCATGTATATTCCCTGTGGTGAAATGATTCGCCCAAAAGGCGGTGAAGCGAAGTTTAAGCTGGTCTTCACCGTAGACATTTCTATGTGCAAATTTAAGCTGATCTGTATCGCCTAGAGCATTTTTTAATCTATTGTCTTCTTTTGCTGCTTGTGAGGTGAAGCCTGCTAGGCCTAACTCATCCCTTTTCATGTTTTCTTTATAGGTATTAAACATATCGTCCCGCTTTAGAAGGTTGGGCTGAAGTGATTTTGGCCACTCTTTAACTTTAGCTTTGGGATAGAGTTTTATTTTCTTGATACCGAGTGCTGGAGATTTGGCGTGTAGCTGAGAGATTGCCCAAGCTTTTACATCCTCAGGGAGAGGGGTGTCATGTAGAAACATTAGGCCTAATTTATGAGCAATTCTAAATTGTTCGTTCATTAATAACAGTTAATAAATAAACATATTTACATTTAGTATATCACTATGAGCTATTAATTTTTTACACTATTGAAATAGATTTAGAAGCAATATTATGAAAACCTACCCAATAAAACTTCGTTTCCAGCGGAAGGTTTTGATGGCATATTAAGAGCCAATAAAAGTGAAGCTAGCGCAATTCCAGCTCCAGCATAAAAAACTAAAGCGGGCGAGTAAAGCCAGATAAATCCAAACAATACAGGTATAAAGACTGCCGCAATGTGATTGATAGTGAACGATACTCCAGCGCTGGAAGCTATATCAGCGGGATCGGCAATTTTTTGAAAATAGGTTTTAAGAGCAATGGCAATGGAGAAGAAAAGGTGATCAGCAATATACAAAAAAACTGCAATATAGGCGCTTTCTACAAGTGCGTATCCCACAAAGATAAAGGTAAGTCCAACATACTCAAATATAAGTGCTCGACGCTCACCAAATTTATGAATGAGTCTGCCAATTTTTGGTGCTATTAAGACATTAATAGCTGCATTTGCAAGCAATAAGAGAGATATTTCAGCAACACTAAATTCAAACTTTTCAACCATCAAGAAGCCAGCAAAAACAACAAATATTTGCCTTCTAGCTCCGCTTAAAAATTGTAACCCGTAGTA
>JAPYSK010000056.1 GCA_029936515.1 Candidatus Thioglobus sp. | reverse complement strand
TAACACAATTATATTTTATACTAGATACATTTTTTATATTTATTTAATTAATGAAATTATTCTTAGATGACTTTAGGCTTTTTTTTGACAATTCTTCTCTAAAGATAATCTCAAATGAATGCCTTAAAAGAAGTGAGGCCGCCTTTCAAGTAAAAAATGGAAACATCCCCAAATGGACTAAAGCAATTGATATTACTAACAGCCTTCCTAAAGGAAAAGTAGTCCTCAATAGTCCCTATATTCAAATTCAAAATAACGATATTAATAGCTCTGTATTAATTAATGCATTAGAAAAACTTTTGCCATGGAGAAAAGGCCCCTTCATGTTCAATCAACTTAAGCTTGATAGTGAGTGGCAGTGTGATTTAAAATGGCAACGTATAAAAAAACACATCAAACCCTTAAAAAATAAAACAGTACTAGATGTTGGTGCTGGGAATGGCTATTTCACTTTAAGGATGGCAATGGATGGTGCAAAAAAAGCTCTTGGTATTGAACCTTTTTTATTATTTAATTACCAATTTAGAGTCATTAAATCAATGATTAATTCACCTTTAAATGCCTTACTCCTTCCTATCAGACTGGAGGAAATACCAAAAGTTCAACTTTTTGATACTGTCTTTTCAATGGGTGTTCTTTATCACCAGCGAAACCATTTGGAACATTTAACACAACTTAAAGAAATGATGACCCCAGGCGCTGAACTTGTTCTAGAGACTCTTATAGTGGAAGGACCAAAAGGTTACTCGCTTACCCCAGATGGACGTTATGCACAGATGCGAAATGTTTATTGCCTACCAAGCATTGGAACGCTAGAATCTTGGTTGATTGATATGAAATTTAAAAATATCAATGTGGTTGATATTTGTAAGACTACGCCTGATGAACAGCGAAGAACGCCTTGGATTGGTGATAATGCAGCTTCATTAGAAGATTTTCTTGACCCATCTGACTCTTCTCTTACAAAAGAGGGCTACCCAGCACCAACTAGAGCAATCGTTGTCTGTCAAAACTAAGTCGGTGATGATTTAAGTGGTTGGCGTATAATTTCACTTGGATTTGAGGCATGCTATGAATTATCGTCTTCTACTCGGTTTAATTTTACTTTTAACTATTAAAAGTGTTGTCGCACAGTCAACGTTAAGTGTTGTCGTCAGCATTAAACCAATTCATAGTATCGTTACAATACTGATGGATGGAGTTGCCACGCCAAAACTATTGCTTAACTCCAGTAACTCAGCACATACTTTTCACCTAAAGCCTTCACAGATCAGAATGCTCTCAAAATCTGATTTAGTTATAACGATTAGTAATGACTTTGAAACTGGACTAAGAAAGGCACTCAAAAACGTTAAAAAAGACTCACATTTTAAAGTTAGCAGCTTGAATCAACTCAATATTCTTAAATCTAGAGGTGAAGACATATATGAAGCAAATGAAGAGGAGGAGGGAAATCATGCTGACCATACTAATGATTTACATCTCTGGCTAGATGTCGATAATATGCAACTAATTTCAAAGCATATTAGCAACCTCTTAATTGAATTAGACCCAGCCAACAAGGCTAAGTATAGTGAAAACTTACTGAAAGCAAATTCCGAACTCAATAAATTAAAAATTAAATTACAGCATCAACTTGAACCATTTTCTTCAACACGATTTGCAATATTTGCAGACACTCTTCAATACTTTGAGAATAACCTGAACCTTAAAAGGCCAGTTATAATTACTCCATATCATGGAGAACGCCTGAGCATTAATAGAACGCTTAAGGCTAAAAAGATAATCAAAGATTTAAATATTTCTTGCCTAATATACGGATCAGAAATTAGACCCAACCAAGTTAATGTCTTGTCTGAAGGTTTAACGTTGAAGGCATTTAAAATTGACATTTTAGGTGCTGTTTACCCTGCAGGATCTGATCAATATTTTAATTTAATGAAGAGAATTTCAAGTCAACTAGCATCATGTCTAAAGTAAGGAAAACATTTAACAAGGCATCGTCTCAATACAATGATAATGCGTTCCTTCAGAACGAGATTGCAAGTCGCCTAGCTGAAAAACTTGATGTAATTTCTATTGAGCCCAAAACAATTGTTGACCTAGGATCTGGAACAGGCTTTCTTAGCAAAAAAACAGCCAAAATATTTCCAAATTCGAATTTAATTTGTGTTGATTTTGCTCAACAATCTTTGTTGACTAATCCTCAAAAATTTAAGGTTTGTGCTAACGCTTATGAACTTCCATTTGCTTCAAATAGTGTTGACTTTATTGTCTCTAATTTGATGATGCAGTGGTGTTCTGATTTGACAATGCTTTTGGATGAATGCTTCAGAGTTCTCAAACCTGAAGGTCTATTTCTTTTTACTACTTTTGGCCCAGATACACTTAAAGAGCTAAAAAGAAGCTGGTCAGTTGTTGATAACCATGCCCATGTAAATGATTTTACTGATATGCATGATATTGGAGACCAGATGCTGCAGTCAGGTTTTCAAAATCCAATAATGGAAATGGAAAAATTAACGCTTACTTACAACAAAGTTGTTGACTTGATGTATGACTTAAAAGCTATTGGCGCTCAAAATGTTCAAAACCGGTCTAAATCTCTTACTGGTAAAACAAAATTTAATAAGATGATAAAGATGTATGAAAGTTATCGAGAGAACGACAAATTACCTGCGACTTATGAGGTGATTTATGGTCATGCTTGGAAAAAGGAAAAGCAGTTTAGAACTATTTCACTAGAAAATTAAGGGCAAGCCTTGTTTATATAATTCTAGTTACAACTAATTAATTGTAAGCTCATCACCAACCCTTAAAATACAATTTTTATTAGAAAGCAAAATCGCATTTTGACCAAAAAATGCGCCACGATTTTCGTTACTAAATTCCAAAGATGTAAGCGTTGATAATGGCTCTTTCGGTTCGGCAATTTCTCCAGTATCTTGATTGATTGTGGTTATCTTGCACCTCTTGCAAGGCTTTCTTAATCCAAAGTTATAATTGCCAAGTTTAGACACAAGGTCAGCAGATGTCTTTTTCTCAATATCAGCTATTCCCTTAACTACTATATTTGGCCTAAACCTGCTCATGGGAACTTCTTTTGAGTTATTCTCAAGGAGCCCAACGTTTAGTTTGTCTAGGGACTCCCAAGAGGTTATAAGATAAGGGAATTGATCAGAAAATGCACTTTCAGCTTGCTGACCATGAAGGTATTTCGCAGGTACAGGTCGCTTACCTTCAGAGTCAAACCTAATCATTCGCAGTGTTTTTCCTTTGTACCTTCCAAGCACTTCTGTTAGCCAACTAGAAGCTTCATCGCCCTCATCAAAGGCCATGCATGTATCATCCCAAATCTTTGCTTTAACAATCTCGCTTCGCTTTGTATTTAGGGCAACCTTTAATTGAGATTTATTTTTTGATTCAAGTAAGAGGTATTTAGTATCAATATTAACTTTAATAGTTGTCATTGACTCAATTTCACGCTGAGAAATGAATTCATAATCACTATCAGTTATCATCCATTCACGATCGTACTTAAAACCTCGAAGTTCGGTTTCAGCTTCATTCAATGAAATCCCTTTAAGGGATTTAACAGGGTAAATAAACAGATCAGTAATTTGAGCCATAAAGTTCCCAGAAGTTGACTATTGTTTCAATTTATAACCAGTATTAAACATCCAAGCTATTATAGCAATACAGACACTTAAGAAAAGCAATACCATTAACAAGCTAAGCCCTACCCCAACATCAGAGATTTCAAAAAAACTCCAACGGAAGCCACTCACAAGATAAAGAACAGGATTAAACAAAGTCACCTTTTGCCATAAAGGCGGTAGCATACTTATTGAATAAAAGCTTCCACCTAAAAACACTAGTGGTGTGATTATTAGTAGTGGAATTATTTGCAACTTTTCAAAATTATCCGCCCACAGACCAATAATAAAACCAAACAAACTAAAGGAAATACAAGTCAAAACTAAAAATCCAAGCATCCAAAAAGGATGCGCGATGTTTAACTCAACAAACAAACTAGCTGTAACCAAAATGATGGTTGCCAAGATTAATGACTTAGTAGACGCTGCTCCAACATAGCCAATTAAGGTTTCATAAAATGAAACTGGTGCCGATAAAAGTTCATAAATCGTGCCAGTAAATTTTGGGAAAAAGATACCAAAAGAAGCATTTGAGATACTTTGAGTTAATACTGAAAGCATTGTCAGACCTGGCACAATAAATAAACCATAAGACACACCATCAATATTCTCTATCCTAGAACCGATAGCAGATCCAAAGACAACAAAATATAAAGCCGTTGAGATTACAGGAGAAGCTACACTCTGGAAAAGCGTTTTCCAGAATCGCATCATTTCATTCAAGTAGATTACTTTTATAGCCATTAAATTCATTATTTTTCCTTTACTAAATCTACAAAAATGTCCTCTAAAGAGCTCTGCACTATCTTGAGATCCTTAAGGAGTAACCCTGAATTGCTGATTTCATTAAGAACATCCGAAATCTCAACTTCTTCATCTTTTACAACATAAGTATATGAGATTTGCATACCATCATCAGTCAGCTCAATGTTATATTTGTCGAGTGAGGGTGGTATTTTTTTAACAGACTCTTTTAAATCTATGACAAGTTGTTTTTTTCCAAGACTTTCCATTAAATGCTCTTTTTGCTCAACTAATAATAGCTCACCATTATTAATAACACCAACCCTATCGGCAATCTCTTCAGCTTCCTCAATGTAGTGAGTTGTTAAAATAATAGTGACACCTTGAGATCTAAGCTTATTGACTATTTTCCACATATCTTTTCTAAGCTCTACATCAACTCCTGCAGTTGGCTCATCTAAAAAAAGAACTTTTGGATTATGAGAGAGTGCTTTAGCAATTAATACTCTTCTTTTCATGCCGCCAGAGAGTGCTCTAATTTCAGAATCCTTCTTATCATAAAGCGACAAATCTTTCAGAAGTTGCTCAAGATAAGCATCATCTCTCTTAGAGCCAAATAAGCCCCTACTAAATCTGATCGTACTCCATACGGTATCAAAAGCCCCTAACGTTAATTCCTGCGGAACAAGTCCAATCATTTCACGAGTCTTTCTAAAGTCACTGATAATATCAAAACCACCTACCGTTACCGTGCCTGAACTAGGAGAAACAATTCCACAGATAGTTGAAATAAGAGTTGTTTTACCGGCACCATTTGGCCCTAAAAGCGCTATGATTTCACCTTTATTTATTTCAAGGTTTACATTTTTTAGTGCTTCAAAACCAGTGTTATAGATTTTTGACAAATCTTTTATTGAAATTATTGAGTCCATTAAAACAATTAGTTGATTAGTAAAAAAGTAATCGCAATTTTACTTGCTAAATTCTTCTTTAATTTAGTATATATGGTTTAATATTCTTCTTTCAATCTCTTGAAGAATCTTTAATCAAAATTTTTGGATCTCATCTAGCCAAGGAGGATTTGCTCCTTTTTGGGTGACCGTAAAGCTTGCCACTTTATTAGCAAAAGTAAGTGCTTTTTCAAGTTGAGTATCGCTAATAATATCCAAACTCTCTCTATCCAATAAACCTTGTTCATCAAGACTTAGTAGAAAGCCAGCATTAAAAGTATCTCCCGCTGCAATAGTATCAACCACATCAACCTTCTTACTCTTAACAAAAACTTCTTTGCCTCCATCATAGATAACTTTTGAACCCTCAGCACCTAAGGTAAATATGACGAGTTTAACGCCATTATTGAGCCAATCTTTACTGACCTTATTGAAGTCTTGTGCGCCATACAGGTAGCGATAGTCGTCCTCAGAGATTTTGACAATATCAACCTTTGAAGTGAGCCGAACAAAACGATCAAAATAGCTTCGTTTATTCTCAATAAAGTCAGGACGAATATTAACATCTAAATAAATAGGCAGGTGACCTGAAACTTGCTCTATTAACCATTGCCAACTCGTTCCGCAAGGCTCTGCTTGAAGACTTATCCCTCCAACCAATAATGCCTTTGCCTTAATAACTCTTTTTACAAAAGGTTTGAGACTAGTTTGATCCAACATTCTCCCAGCTGAATGCTCATCAACAAAGGTATATTCTGCTATGCCATCGACTACATCAGCATAGGCAAGAGTAGTGGGGCGGTTTGTTTTTATAATAAAGTCTTCTTTGACATTAGAACCTCTGAGGCAGTCTTCAATAAGTTCTCCATAACTATCATTTGATATAGCACCAAAATAATAGCTATTACTGCCTAAACGACCAAGTGCAATTGAAGAATTAAAATTACTTCCACCAACATGAGGCGTATATTCAGGCTCTCCTCGAAAAGAGACCATATCAATTAAAGATTCACCAGCGCA
>JAPYSK010000055.1 GCA_029936515.1 Candidatus Thioglobus sp. | reverse complement strand
AAAAGATAGTAGAGCATGCTGCTGATTATGGAATAAAGCCACAAGATGTAGTTGTCGATCCTTTGGTGATGCCAATTGGCGCGATTTCTCAAGCGGGCAACCAAGTTTTTGAGTTAGTCAGGAAGCTTCGTAGAGAATTAAAAGTAAATACAACTTGTGGCGCATCAAATGTTAGTTTTGGTTTGCCTCAGCGCAATGGCATTAATAACGCTTTCTTGCCTATGTTAATTGCAGCAGGAATGACTTCTGCAATTGTAAATCCATTACACCCAGAATTAGTACAAGCAATTAGAGCAGGCGACGTTTTAACAGGTGTTGATGATGGTTGTAGTAGATGGATTAAGGCGTATAGAGAGCCTTCAGCTGACGGAAGTAATCCTAAAGAAGGGAGAAGAAGAAGGCGCGCATGATTAAAGCATTAACCAGTATTGAATATAATGGATCTTGCGTTTGCGGCCAAACAAGCTATAGTGCCTTTGATTTGGCCGATGTATCCTATTGCCACTGTGAACAGTGCCGAAAAATGACTGGTCACTATATGGCTGCATGCCAAGCTAAAAGGGATAAAATTAAAATAAATGGCAAAATTAAATGGTTTTATACACATGCAGGCTCACGACATGGTTTTTGTGATAACTGCGGTGCCCATATGTTTTGGCAAAACGACAATCAGTCAACTATTAGTGTAACAGCAGGTAGTTTGGAGGACGCTAAAGACTTGGCTGTGAGGCATCATATCTTTACTGAAGAGAAAGGGTGTTATTACACAATTAGTCCCAACGAGCCTCAAAGTGAAGGCTATGGTGATAGCCGTATATAGCAAGGAGTAGTATTTTGGAAGATGTTCAGCAAGTTTGTTTTACCCCATCAGGTCGCCAATTCAAGGGTGAGGCTGGAGACACGTTGCTACAAGTTGCGCAAGATGCAGGGGTTGCAATACGTTCATTATGTGGTGGTTACGGTCAGTGCCATCAGTGCTGGATTGAGGTTTCAGAGGGCTCACACTCTAAATTTGGTGTTGAATGCAAGCCTGAAAATGTCAGCGGTATAACAAGCCTTGAAAGACAATTAATCATCGACAATCCAAGCTATAAAGGTAAGCGATTGGCATGTCAAACTTGCATTCAGGGTGACTTAGTAATAGATGTCCCTGAAGAAAGTCAAGAACACAAAGCTTATATTAGCAAAAAAAATGCCAAACAAGATTACTCTATTTCTAGCGCTATTACTCTTTTTGACTGCACGCTTGAAGAATCAACATTAGATGAAAACCCTTCAGCAACTGAAAACTTATTAGTACAGCTTGAAAAACAAGGCGTAAAAGCAGTTATCAATTTTAATTTATTGAGAGGTCTTCAACCTTTAATTCACGAAAGCAAAGGTAGTTTGACAGTTGCAATTCGTGATCAAAAAGAGATAGTGGCTATTTATCCTCAAGGTAAACACCAAATAATTGGTGGCGCAATTGATATTGGTTCTACCACACTGGCTCTATATGTTTATGACCTTAAAAATGCTAAGTTGGTGTATGAATCTTCTGCAATGAATCCTCAGATTCGTTTTGGTGAAGATTTAATGAGTAGAGTTTCATATGTAATGATGAATAAAGGTGGCGATGAAAAACTGACAACTGCTGTCCGCACTAAGATTACTGAAATGCTTCATGAGGCCTGCGAGTATCTTGAAATTGAAAGGGATAAGTTATTAGAGGTGGTTCTAGTTGGTAATCCAATTATGCACCATATATTTTTTGGAATCTCGCCCGTCGAACTGGGCCAAGCTCCTTTCACTTTGTCGATAAGAAGATGGCTTGACGTTGACGCTAAAGATTTAGGTTTCGATCTATACCCTAAAACTAGGTTGTCTTTTTTACCACTAATTGCTGGGCATGTTGGTGCAGATACCGCTGCTGCGTATCTAAGTCAGATGGAGACAATGCACTCTCAAACTACTTTGCTTGTTGATATTGGTACTAATGCAGAAATTATGCTTGCTAAAGATGGTAGGGTATATGCAACATCATCTCCAACTGGACCTGCCTTTGAAGGCGCTGAGATTAGTTCAGGTGTTAGAGCGACCTATGGAGCAATTGAAAGAGTAAGGATTGATAAAGATACCCTAGCTGTTCGTTATAAAGTTATTGGTTGTGATGCCTGGTCTGATGAGCCAGATTTTGAGTTAGTTCAAATGAAGGCAATCGGTATTTGTGGTAGCGGAATTATTGAGGCTATCGTCTCTTTTGCAGAAGCTGGTATTATTGATCAAACTGGACTTTTTGTTGAATCTATTGCACCAGAACTGTTTTCAAAAAAAGGAAATACATCTCGTTTTTTATTAGTCGAGCAAGGTGATAAATCGATTTATGTTGAGCAAGTTGATATACGTTCAATTCAATTAGCGAAAGCCGCACTTTCTGCAGGCGTTTCGATATTGATGGACTACCTTGAATGCACTGAATTTGATAAAGTATTGTTAGCAGGTGCTTTTGGTGCTCATTTAGATGCTAGATATGTTGCCCTTTTAGATATTATCCCAACCTCAACAGCTGAAAAAATTATATCTGTAGGTAACGCCGCTGGAGTTGGTGCAAGTGCTGCTTTATTGGATATAAATAAACGGAAAATAATTATTGATGCAGTAGATAAGGTTGTAAAAATTGAAACTGCTACTGAACCAAAATTCCAAGAGTATTTTGTTGATGCAATGAAGTTCAGTGTATCACCTGTTAAGCAACAAAAAACGAACAAAGTAAGACGCCGAAAAAGAGTGTCTTAGTTATATATAGGAGTAATTTTAATGGCTAGAGAAAGAAGAAGACGCAGAGCAGCAAATGAGTCTGATGTTCAAGAGATACCTAAAGCTCCAGCTTATATAAAGCGAAAAATACCACACTACAGTATTCTGAGCGATGACGATCTTAGTATTATTGAAGAAAATGCCGACACTATCTTAGAAGAGATTGGGATAGTATTTTCTGAAGACCAAGAGGCGCTTGATATACTTGAAAAAGCTGGCGCTAGTATTGACGGTGAGAGAGTCAGATTTCCAAAAGGAATGTGCCGAAAATTAATACAAGATAACGCTCCAAAGCAGTTTACTCAATTCGCTCGTAATCCTGAGAGAAATGTTGAAATTGGTGGTGACAATATGGTACTAGTTCCTGCCTATGGCCCTCCATTTGTTCATGATCTTGATGAGGGTCGACGTTATGCAACAATAGAAGATTTTAGGAATTTTATAAAACTTGCTTATATGTCGGATAATATTCACCACTCTGGTGGAACTATTTGTGAGCCAGTAGACTTACCAGTTAATAAGCGTCACTTTGATATGGTTTATAGTCATATTAAATACTCAGACAAAGCCTTTATGGGCTCCGTTACTGCAGCCGAGAGAGCTCAGGACACTGTTGATATGGTTAAAATAGTATTTGGTGATGATTTTGTCGATAACAATTGTGTGCTAATTAGTTTAATTAATGCAAGCTCACCAATGGCATTTGATGGAACTATGCTGGGCGCACTTAAAGTCTATGCAAGAAATAATCAAGCAACAATCGTAACACCATTTATAGTTGCCGGTGCAATGGCGCCAACTACAGCAGTTGGTGTCGCTGCACAAAGTCTTGCCGAAGGTATGGCAGGCATGGCATTTGCTCAACTCCTTAGGCCCGGTACACCTGTTATTTATGGTAATTTTGTAACTGCAATGTCTATGAAATCTGGTGCCCCAACTTTTGGAACTCCTGAGGCTGCACACATGATGAATATTTCTGGAGCCTTAGCTAGGAGACTTGGCGTTCCGTTTAGGAGTGGTGGTGGCTTTAATGGCGCCAAAATGCCCGACGCTCAAGCAGGCTATGAGGCTGCTAATACGATGCAAGCAACTATAAATGCAAGTGTTAATTTTAATTTACATACTGCTGGCTGGCTGGAAGGCGGCTTATGTATGAGCTATGAGAAATTCATAATGGATGCTGATCAAGCAGGCATGATGAGAGTTTCTGCAGAGGGAATTGATATGAGTGAAAATGGTCAGGCAATGGACGCAATTCGTGAAATTGGAAGTATGTCAGATGATATGCCCAAGCATTTTTTAGGATGTGAACATACTAAGAAGAATTTCAAGAGCGCTTTTTATATGTCAGACGTGCTTGACGATAATAGTTTTGAGCAATGGGTTGAAGACGGCTCAAGAGATACGGCAATGATTGCTAATGGAATCTACAAAAAAATGCTTTCTGAGTATGAGTTGCCCCCACTTGACCCAGCTGTAGATGAAGCTTTATTAAAATATATTAAAGATCGCAAAGATAGCTTTGAAGATTCAAATATTTAAGTTGGGTTTATAGTCGTATTTATTATAATTCAAGCAGTTATGAATTTAATTATTAAAGTGCGATTGATTTTGTAAGATAATGTTCCAACTTTAATATATATAAACCTAAAGAGCTATTTACACTTGAAAATTACAGGTGTTATTGTTCTTTATTTTTTTACTTTCGTGAGTATTTAGGAGAAAAAATGAGCGAGTATAAAACAGATATTGATATTGCAAGAGAAGTTACCGGTGAACACATTAATGACATTGGTGCAAAACTCAATATTGATCAAGCTGACTTGGTGCCTTTTGGGCATGATAAAGCTAAGATTTCATGGAGTGCGATAGATGGCGCTCAAAAGAACAAAAATGGTAAGCTTATATTAGTTACTGCAGTTACACCTACGCCAGCTGGTGAGGGTAAAACAACTACCTCTGTTGGTCTCACAGATGGTCTTAATAAAATTGGCAAGCAAACAACAGTTTGTCTTCGTGAACCAAGCTTAGGGCCATGCTTTGGCATGAAGGGTGGAGCCGCTGGCGGTGGTTATGCTCAAGTAATTCCAATGGAAGATATTAATCTTCATTTTACTGGTGACTTTCACGCAATCACATCAGCACATAGCTTGCTTTCTGCAATGATTGACAATCATATTTATTGGGGTAATTCAACTAACATTGATAGCAGAAAAGTAGTATTCCGACGCGTTGTTGATATGAATGATAGGTCGCTCCGTTCAATTACTTCTTCTTTAGGGGGATCTACAAATGGCTATCCACGTGAAGATGGTTTTGATATTACAGTTGCTTCAGAGGTAATGGCTATTTTTTGTTTGTCACAAAACTTGTCAGAGCTTGAAGAAAGATTAGGTAATATCATAATTGCCTACACTCGTGATATAACACCAGTTAGAGCAAAACAAATTAACGCTCATCATGCTATGACGGTCCTGCTAAAGGATGCATTTAGGCCAAATTTAGTTCAAACCTTAGAGGGGAATCCTGCAATAATTCATGGTGGTCCATTTGCAAATATTGCTCACGGCTGTAACTCAGTTATTGCAACAAAGACAGCACTAAAAATGTCTGATTATGTTGTGACAGAGGCTGGTTTCGGTGCGGACTTGGGTGCTGAAAAATTCTTTGATATTAAATGTCGTAAAGCAGGACTATCTCCGGACGCAGTTGTTTTAGTTGCAACAGTAAGAGCTCTAAAACATCAGGGCGGTGTTGCTAAAGCGGATTTAAATAATGAGAATACTGAAGCACTGAATAAGGGATGTGTAAATCTAGGTAGACACATACGTAACTTGAGTCAATTTGGAGTGCCATTGGTTGTTGGTATTAATAAATTTGTATCTGATACAGAGGCTGAATTTCAAGTGATAAGAGACTATTGTGTGCAATTCAATGTCGAAGTGAGCGTTACAAGCCATTGGGAACATGGCGGCGAGGGCGCAATTGATTTAGCTGAAAAGGTTGTTAAGTTAGCTGATTCGGGCGCTGCACAATTCAAGACATTGTATGATGATTCGTTACCTCTTTTAGAGAAGGTAGAAACTATTGCTAAAAAACTCTATCATGCAGAGGAAGTTTTGGCTGATAAAGCAGTAAGAAATCAACTTAATTGGTATCAAGATAATGGTTTTGGACATTTGCCAGTATGTATTGCAAAAACGCAATACAGTTTCTCAACTGATCCTCAATTATTAGGAGCCCCTACTGGGCATTCAATGTCAATTCGAGAAGTTAGACTTTCAGCAGGTGCTGAATTTGTAGTGGTCGTATGTGGTGCTATTATGACAATGCCTGGATTACCAAGAGTTCCAGCTGCAGATAAAATTAAATTGGATGAAAATGGACTAGTGCAAGGACTTTTCTAAAATATGACTGTAAGCGACACAGTTGACTATGAAATTCATAGGGTTGAGGATTCAATCCTTAAGGAGTCTAGTGATTGTATCGCTATTGAAGAGCCCCTAGAAATAGCTATTCGCTACTTCAAAGAAAATGAATGGATTCTAGAGCCACTTATGGTAACCATGAGAACTCCAGGAGATGATGAAGCCTTGGTTAGTGGG
>JAPYSK010000054.1 GCA_029936515.1 Candidatus Thioglobus sp. | reverse complement strand
TGTTATTAAATAAAAATAAATTGGTGAAAGTATCGTTGCGATTAGTGCGGCTAGAGATGAAAACTTTAAAACTTTAGCAACAATGAGCCAAATAATTGCAAAAGTTAAGCCTATCAATAAATTAATTCCTATTAGTCCTCCAAGGAAAGTTGCCACTCCTTTTCCACCTTTAAAGCCAAAAAAAAGTGGAAACACATGACCTAGAAAGGCAAAAAGCAAAATGAAGGTTAATTCAAACAAACTTAATCCAAAATAATTCGCTGTTATTACAGGTATAGCTCCTTTTAAGCCGTCAAAGATAAGAACAAATGCGGCAATTTTCTTACCACCAAATCTGAGCACATTTGTAGCGCCAGGGTTTTTAGATCCTTGAGTTCTAGGATCTGGAAGACCTGCAACCTTACAAATAATAATGGCGCTCGATATTGAGCCAATTAAGTAGCTTGCCATTAAGAAATAAATCAATCACTTCTCCTGATTTTTATTGACATATCCGATTTTATGACTAAATGATTAATTATATCAACGAAAACGTTTTTTTGTAGGGTTCACAGGTTTTCTCAAAGGTATCATAATAGTTTTTTTTAATTAAATTTATTATGGATATTGTTTTTGTACAAGGTCTTAAAATTGATACTGTAATTGGTATTTATGATTGGGAAAGGAGGATACGACAAGAAATTGTTCTAGATATTGAAATGTCTTCCAATATTACTGCGGCTGCAAGTTCTGATCATATTGATCAAGCTTTAAACTATAAAAATGTTTGTAAGCGTATTTCTAGTTTTGTTCGTGAGTCGGAATTTCAGCTTGTAGAAACTTTAGCAGAAGAAATTTGCCAAATTATTCTTAAAGAATTTGGTGTTCATTGGGTTAAATTAAAACTTAATAAGGGTGAGGCAATTACTGGAGCTGAGGGTGTTGGAGTTATTATTGAAAGATCACGTGAATAATGAATTTTTTGCATCTTAATATAGGATCAAATAAAAATAGACGAATTAATATTCGCCTTGCTTTAAATAAGTTGAAATCCAATTTTACAGATATTACTGTATCGTCAATTTTCGAAAGTCCTGCTGAAGGATTTGTAGGCAGTAACTTTTATAATGTTGGTGTCAACGCTAAGACTAAAAACAACATTAATGAGGTTGTAGGTATTTTGCATGATATTGAGAACTCTTTGGGAAGGGACCGTTCTTTACCAAAATTTTCTTCAAGAATTATTGATCTTGATCTTGTTTTATATAACGATGCTATTGATGAAGATTTGAAAGTACCTCGAAGAGATATATTAAAGTATGCATTTGTTCTTGCACCACTTGCAGAACTCAATCCTGAAGATATTCACCCACAAAAAGGTATTTCATTTTTAAATCTTTGGGAAGAGTTTCAATCCAATAAGGATTTTGAGTTAAATCAGTATAATATAGACAAACTTTTTGGTTAAATGACTACTAATATGAAAAAATTAACTGCACTTTCTTCGCTAATTGTTTTATCAGCTTTTGTTTTTTTTACTAATACTACACAAGCAGAATTTGTAGCCGGTAAAAATTATATTGTTCTTGATAAGGCCGTTGAAACTGAAACGAGAGACCTAGTTGAAGTCAGAGAACTATTTTGGTATTTCTGTCCGCATTGTTTTTCAGTACATCCTTTGCTTGATAACTGGCTCAAAACAATGAATAGTTCTGCGCAGCTTGTTCTGCAGCCTGCTGTTTTTCCAGGGTGGGAGTATGGCGCTAATTTTTATTATGTATTAGAAGAATTGGGTGAGGTGGATCGCTTACATGGTGCATTGTTTAATGCAATCCACATTCAAAAACTCAAATTTAAAACACAGGAAGACTTTGTCACATGGCTATCTCTGAATGGTGTAGATGAACAAAAGGCAAATAAAGTCTATGAATCTTTTCCTGTTAAAGTTGCTGTTAATAAAGCGAAAGCTAATACCTATAAATACCGCATTCCTGGAGTCCCAGCTTTCATTGTAAATGGTAAGTATATGGTTAATGCTACTAGTGCCGGAAGTGCAGAGAAGATTTTTGAAGTAATCGATTATTTAATTAAGAAAGAATCCCAATAGAAAGTGAAAAGGCATTCTGCCGATACTGTTTTATTATTTTCAGGATTAGATCCAAGTGGTGCTGCAGGCGTTTCAGCTGACATTGAAACAATTAATCAGTTTGGAATAACGCCACTTCCAATTATTACAACGCTTACTGTTCAAAATACTCAAAGTGTAACATTTCTTGAGGCAACAAATAATAGTCTCATACAGGCTCAGTTTAAATCAATTGAAGAGGATATTGATTTCAAAGTAGTAAAAATTGGGCTTTTAGGCTCCTCATCCCAAATCAAAACTATAGCTAAACTTCTTATTAATAGACCTGATCTTTCTATTGTTCTTGACCCTATTATAGTTTCTAGTTCAGATATTGAGCTTAGTACTGATTCTATGATAGAAGCAATGAAGAATGACCTTATTCCGCTTTGTTCATTATTGACACCAAATCTATCAGAGCTTAGTTGTCTTGCACCTGGCCTTAATGAGCAATCAGCAGTAGCAAGCTTAAAGTGTCCTTGGGTTCTAGTGACAACCTCTGATAGTTCTGAAGTTGAAATTGAACATCGTTTATATCATCACTCTAATCTCGTAAGTAAATTTTCTTACAAAAAACTACTTGGAAATTACCATGGTTCAGGCTGTACCTTATCTAGTGCTATTAGCGCTTTAATAGCAACTGATGTGTCGGTAGAGGAGTCATGTAGAAGGGCGCTTGATTACACATACCAAACTTTATTGAATGCAAAAAAGCTTGGTAAAATGCAGTATCATCCAAATCGAACCTATCCGAAACCACTATGACGTTTATTAATCAATGGCTAAGAGCAGATATTAAAGATATCAAGGCTTATCATGTGCCTTCGTCAAAAAATATGCTTAAGATGGATGCAATGGAAAGTCCATTTGGAATTCCTGAAGATCTAAAGCAAGATTTTTTAGATTGCATTGCACAAGCCCAAGTTAATCGTTATCCTGATAGTAACGCTGAAGAGTTACATACTACTATAAGAAGTCTCATGGATATTCCAAATGACTTGGGAGTTTTGCTTGGTAACGGTTCAGATGAATTGATTCAACTATTAGCTATGGCATGCAATAGTGGCGATATAGTGATGAGTTTTGAGCCAAGTTTTGTGATGTATGAAATGGTTGCGAAGTTTACTCAATTAAACTATCAGGGAATAAAGCTTAATGATAAATTTGAAATTGACTTAGAAAATACTCTCAAAGCAATTACAAGTAATAAGCCAAAGCTAATTTTTATAGCTTATCCTAATAACCCAACTGGAAATTCATTTGATTATGAAGCGATTAAAGAAATAATTAAGTCAACTGACTCTCTAGTTGTTCTAGATGAGGCTTATTACGCCTATTCAGACAAAAGCTTTTTGGCTGAAATTGTCAATTTTTCGAATCTGGTGGTTCTAAGAACAATTTCAAAAATAGGCTTTGCCGGTCTTAGACTTGGTTTATTGGTTGGAAGTCAAGAGACTATAGAGCAATTAAATAAATTACGACTTCCATACAATATAAATATTTTGACGCAAGCTAGCGCAAATTTTTTGCTTAAAGAAAAAGAGCGCATCGCTAATAATGCCAAAATAATTATGAATGAAAGGAGTCGACTTTTTGATGAGCTTTCTTTAATTCCAGAACTTGCTGTCTATCCATCCCAGACTAACTTTCTTTTAATAAAAGCTGATAATGCACAATCTTTATGTGGGTCATTAAAGTCTAATGGAGTCTTAGTTAAAGGCTTTGTAGTAGACTCGGAATTAGAAAATTTTATTCGTATAAGTGTTAGTGAATCAAAAGAAAATAACATTCTTCTTAAGCATATCAAGGAATACTATGGTTGATCGCGATGATTTAAAAAATTATTGTCACAGCTATTTAAGCGTTGATAAATATAAAGATTATGGACCGAATGGTTTACAAATTGAGGGCACCTCCAGAATTAATAAAATTATCAGCGGTGTAAGTGCTAATTTAGATCTCATTGAATGTGCTATTGAAGAAAAAGCAGATGCAATTTTTGTGCATCATGGCATCTTTTGGGACAATGAAGCTAAGACTATTACTGGTGCAAAGCGGCAAAAGATTTCTTTGTTATTAAATCATAACATTAACCTTTTTGGTTTCCATCTTCCTTTGGATGATCATCCAGATATTGGAAATAATGTTGAGCTTGGAAAGCTCTTAGGTATAAAAAATATGCAACCGGTTAAAGATAGTTTGCTTTGGCAGGGTGAATTAAATAGTAATGTAATTGATTTTTCAAAATTGATTGATGCGAAATTAGATAGAACTCCACAGATATTTGGAAAGCAGGAAGGAAAAATTAAAAACATTGCTTGGTGTACAGGTGGTGCGCAAAGTTTTATTGAAGATGCAATCAATCTTAATGTTGATTTGTATTTAAGTGGCGAGGTTTCAGAAAAGACTCCTGCTGCTGCAAAAGAGAATAATATTACATTTATTTCAGCAGGTCATCATGCTACGGAAAGATATGGTGTCCAAGCTTTATGTAAGCACCTATGTGCAAAATTTAAGTTGCAGCATCAATATATAGAGGTTGAAAATTCTGTCTAGGATCTTTTACTATTTGGAGTTAATATGGAACGTGTAGATTTATCAAATTCAACTAACTTAAGTAGAATTGTTTACGGTATGTGGCGATTAGCAGATGATAGTGATATATCTACTAAGCATATTGATGACAAAATAAATTCATGCCTAGATCAAGGCATTACGACATTTGATCAAGCTGCAGTCTATGGTTCATATAATGCTGAGGCATTATTTGGAAATGTTATTAAAGCAAATCCAGGATTAAGAAATAGGATTGAAATTGTCACCAAGTGTGGCATTGTTAATCCATCTGAGCGATATTCAAATATATCAGTTAGTCATTATGACACCTCTAGAGAGCATATCAATGACTCTGTTGAAGCATCACTAAAAAACATGTCAACAGACTATATAGATTTATTATTGATTCATCGACAAAATCCTTTTATGGATCATAATGAAACTGGAAGAGCTCTTGATGACCTTGTTTCATCTGGAAAAGTTAGAGAGGTTGGTGTTTCAAACTTTAAGCCATGGGATTTCAACTTATTGCAGTCTGGAATGAATACTCAGTTAGTCACAAACCAAATAGAGCTTTCTTTAACTGCAAACGATGCTTTTACAAATGGTGATTTAGCTTTTCATCAGGAGCGATCTACTCCGGTAATGGCCTGGTCACCCCTTGGTGGTGGCAAGCTAATGACAGATGAGAGTTCCCTTGGTGAGACTCTAGATAAAACTGCAACGAAGCAAAATGTTGATAGGGCTGCAGTAGTAGTCGCATGGCTTTTAGCTCATCCTGCGAAGATTTGTCCTGTGATGGGGACAAATAATCTAGATAGGATAGCCAAAATTTCAGATGCTATGAGTTTTAATATGGATCTCGAAACTTGGTTTGAATTATATACTGCTACATTTAATACAGGCGAGATGCCATGGCGACTTCCGTGATTGAGGAAGAATTAGTGCATTTAAGTGAATTATATATTCTGAATAATTGAATAATTGAATAAATCTATGCTTATTAACTCTAATCCTTTGTATAATCTACATTTTTTAGTAATACCTAGCACATTATGAGCAAAAAATATGACGTCGCTATTGTCGGTGCGACAGGTGCAGTTGGTGAGACATTGATCTCAATTTTAGATCAAAGAAATTTTCCAATCAATAATTTATACCCTTTGGCATCAAAACGATCAGCTGGAAGTAAAGTAAAGTGTCAGGGTAAGTCCTGGATAGTTGAAGACCTAGATACTTTTGATTTTTCTAAAGTTCAAATTGGTTTTTTTTCTGCTGGCGGTGATATTTCAGAAAAATATGCTCCAGTAGCTGCTTCAAAGAACTGTATTGTTATTGATAATACAGCACATTTTAGGCGCGATGAAGATATTCCTCTGGTTATTCCAGAAGTAAATCCACATGCAATTGCTAATTATACGAATCGTAATATTATTGCTAGTCCAAACTGCTCTACAATACAGATGTTGGTTGCCTTAAAGCCAATATATGATGCTGTTGGAATAGATAGAATTAATGTAGCAACCTATCAAGCAGTTTCAGGAAGTGGAAAAGAGGCAATTACTGAGCTAACAAACCAAACTGCTAACTTATTAAATGGTAAAGATGTAGAGGTAGAAGTCTATACTAAGCAAATAGCTTTTAATGCTATCCCTCATATAGATACGTTTCAAGAGAATGGTTATACAAAAGAGGAAATGAAAATGGTTTGGGAGACTCAGAAGATTTTTGAAGATGAAAACCTTCTTGTTAATCCTAC
>JAPYSK010000008.1 GCA_029936515.1 Candidatus Thioglobus sp. | reverse complement strand
AATTAATACTAAATTATTAGAATTATTTTCTATTATTTCAAAAAAATCAATAATTGTATCCAAACCACCATACTTAATAACAACATCACAATTTTTCTGCAACAAAGGTTTAGCATGATATGCAACTGAGAGACCAGCAATTTTCATCATTTCTAAATCATTAGCACCATCACCTACAGCTACGACTTGGTTTTTTTCAAAGCCATATTGATCGCAAAGTTCGTGAATGTATTGAGCCTTTGCATCAGCATCTATAACCTTGCCAATGATATTTCCTGTTAAACAGTTGTCTACAATCTCTATGTTGCTAGCTCGATAAGTATCAAATCCTAATTGATCCTTCAGGCGTTCGGCAAAATAAGACAATCCACCTGAAATTACAGCCATTTTCACATCAATTAATTTAAAAAAATTAATTAGCTCTTGAGCACCCTTGCTCAAATTCAATTGTTCGTTATAGACTTGTTCTAGGGTTTCACTTTTTGTCCCTTTAAGCAAGGAAATTTTGGATTTAAATGAGGATGTAAAATCTAAATTTCCATCCATAGCTTGCTCAGTAATTGAAGACACTTTGCTTGCTATATCAGGACTTGCAATGTCATTAATGGTTTCATTTGTAATTAGTGTTGAGTCCATATCACTAACCAAGAGAGCGACTTGGGAGTAATCAAATGTTTTACTAAGAAGGTTAATGTCGACTTCGTAAAGCTCTCTTAATTGTTCTAGGTCTGCAGATAGATTTGTATGAATACGAAAATGTTTTTTTCGTTCTTCTAGTTCCCCTTGCAATTCATTTGCAAGTCTTTGGGCCAGAGTTAAGTCTTTGCTATGCAAAATGAATGTGTTCATTTGGCTTGGGTAACTATTGTCACGATATTCATGTTAAAGTTCCTTAAACGAAGACAAAAAAAATACCTCCTATCCCTTTTAAAACTTAAGGGGTAAAAGGCATCTATACCAGTTCAGCTCATCATCAAACTGACAAAAAAAAGTTTAGCTGTGCGCAAACATATTGGGCTCAGCTAAACATCAATGTTTTCTATTGACAACCGTCATTGGTTATCAAGTGGGTATCAGTATACCTATTATTAGAAGGTGGTTTGTAGATTTAATAAATAAATTCAAGAGTGATTGAATTTAATTCACTTTTACTATAAAATGTCGGGTTTTGTGTCATAGTAGTGACAATTAAAAGAATATATTTGGAGGAGCTAAACCTTCATTTGAGACCTTCCTATCACTTTCCATTCTAATTCAGTGTGGCAGGAGACTAATGGCTTAGTTGGCGTCGACTTATCTCCTTTTGTTGTCGCCAGCAAAGGCTTTAATTTAACTTAGTAGAGATTAAATGATAAAAGTACAAACAATAAATAACATTTCACCGATAGGTTTAGATAAATTCTCTAAAGACAAATACAAAGTTTCCTCTGAGCTAATAAATCCTGATGTCATTCTAGTTCGTAGCGCAGCGATGCACGAAATGGAAATTGACGAAAACTTGAAAGCTGTTGGTCGTGCTGGCGTTGGGGTGAATAATATTCCTTTGCAGAAAATGAGTAATCATGGTGTTGTCGTATTTAATACACCAGGAGCTAACGCAAATGCAGTCAAAGAATTAGTAATTTCATCGATGCTACTTGCAAGTCGTAATATTTGCCAGGCATGGAATTATGTGAACAGTCTACCTCTTGATAATCTTAAGACAACTGTGGAAGATGGTAAGAAAAATTATTCTGGTACAGAGTTGCCAGGCAAAACTTTGGGAATTGTAGGACTTGGCGCAATTGGCGTTGAAATTGCCAATGCAGCGCATGCATTGGGCATGAATGTTATCGGCTTTGATCCATCAATCACAAAAAAGAATGCTTGGAAGATAACTGCAGATGTTCAGGAAGCTTTAAATATCGAAGAACTGTTTTCGAAAAGTGATTTTGTATCGTTTCATGTGCCATTAGTTGAAGGCACAAAAAATTTGTTAAATGCAAAGCGTATAGCTCTGTTACCTAAAGGCGCTGTAGTAATTAATTTATCTCGAGATGGAATTGTCGATGAAGATGCTCTAATAGAAGCGCTCGATTCTGGCAAGATAAAGTATTACGTAACCGACTTTCCGATTAACGATAAGAAAAACAATGACAGAGTGATTGCATTGCCACACCTTGGCGCATCGACAGCAGAAGCAGAAGTTAATTGCGTAATCATGGTGGCAAAGCAAATTAAAGACTATCTTGAAAATGGCAATATTGTTAACTCGGTAAATTTTCCAGAAGCAAAGATGCCTAGGGCAGGGGAGAAGCGCTTAGCAATTACTCACAAGAATATTCCCAATATGGTTGGTCAGATTACAAATGCTATAGCTGAAGTAGGAGTCAATATTGTTGATATGCTTAACAAGTCAAGGGATGAAGTTGCCTATACCTTAATTGACTTGGAGTCTGAAATTTCTGATATGGCGATTGATAATTTAAAGCAAATTGATGGTATTTTGACCTTAAGAGTGCTCAATCAACCTGCAATAGAAGTTTGATGTGTGAGGGAGAGGATTTCGACTTTCAATAGGCTCATTTCATACCAATCCTTTTTAAGTAGCTAATGATCCTTTTATGAAACTTGCTACTTAGATCCAACTAGGACTGAAGTAGGTCGTGAGTGAGGTCTTCACACAATAAGTAATTAAATAAATCCTAGATCTTTAAAATTATTTTCTATATATTCTTTTTTTCTAAAAAAATATTTATTTTTTTGGAGAAAATCACATTAAGGTAATTAATGTACTTCAATTGTGTTTGAATTTTTTTATGAGCATTTTTTTAAATATTATTACAATGAAACTGTTAAATAAGTAATTATGTATAATTTCACTTAATTTTTGAAATTAATACTAAATTATTAAATATGTCGAAAAGTGATTACATAGAATTAGAGGGCGTAGTGAAAGAAAAATTACCTAATACAACCTTTAAAGTTGAGCTGGAAAATGGTCATAGCGTACTCGCACATATTTCTGGGAAAATTCGCAAGCACTATATTCGCATATTACCTGGCGACAAGGTAACAGTTGAAATGACTCCTTATGACCTAACTAAAGGCAGAATTACTTTCAGACATAAATAAACCTGAGATATGCCAGTGTGGTGGAATTGGTAGACACGCCGGATTCAAAATCCGGTTCCTTCACGGGAGTGACGGTTCGAGCCCGTCCACTGGTACCAAATTTTTTTAGGAATATTATAAAATGGATAACAATCTTTTAGGTGATTCGATAACTTTGACCATATTTGGAATGGGCTTTGTTTTTTTATTCCTCGCACTTATGGTTGTTGTAACCAATTTGATGTCATTAATTGTTGATAAAATTCAACCTACAATTAATGTTCCTCCCCTAAATTCAGATCCTTCAAATGAAATTGATGACAAAACAAGAGCGATTATTGAAGCAGCAATAAAGATGCATACACAGAGATAAGATATGTCAGATAAAGAAAATAATAACAAACCCGTACAAATTACTGAGCTAGTTTTAAGAGATGGACATCAGTCACTATTCGCAACCCGTATGCGAATTGATGACATGTTGCCTATTGCAGAAAAACTTGATCAGATTGGGTATTGGTCGATGGAGTCATGGGGTGGTGCTACATTTGATGCCTGTATTCGTTTTCTGGGTGAGGATCCTTGGGAGAGGATTCGTGAGATAAAAAAAGTTATGCCCAATACTCCTCAACAAATGTTATTAAGGGCGCAAAATTTATTGGGATACCGTCATTACAGTGATGATGTAGTTAGAAGGTTTGTAGATCGTTGTGCAGATAATGGTGTTGAGGTTTTGAGAATATTTGATGCAATGAATGATACACGCAATCTTAAAACTGCCATTGATCAAACCATTAAAGTTGGTCAACATGCACAAGGTACTATTTCTTATACAGTTAGCCCAGTTCATACTACTGAGTTATGGATTGATATGGCTAAAAGAATTGAGGATATGGGTGCTCATTCACTTTGTATTAAAGATATGGCTGGGTTATTGCAACCATATGTAGCCTATGATTTAGTTAAAAAATTAAAAAAAGTGATTGATATACCAATTCAGCTTCATGCACATGCTACAACTGGTCTTTCAACAGCATGTATTATTAAAGCAGTTGAGGCTGGAATAGATCGTGTTGATACATGTATTGGATCTATGAGTATGACTTCTAGTCATTCAGCTACTAATTCAGTTGTCTCTATTTTAGAGCATGGTTCTCGAAAAACTGGCCTGGACCTAGAAAAACTAGAAGAGATTGATCAATACTTTAAGCCTGTAAGAGCTAAGTATTCTAAATTTGAAGGATCCCTTAAGGGTGTAGATTCTCGTATTTTACTATCGCAAGTTCCTGGTGGTATGTTGACAAATATGGAAAGTCAGTTAAAAGAACAGAATGCACTTGATAAAATGGATGATGTATTATTAGAAATTCCCCGCGTTCGAAAAGATTTAGGATACATTCCTCTTGTAACGCCGACCTCTCAAATTGTTGGTACTCAATCCGTACTTAATATTCTAACTGGAGAGCGATATAAAACGATTACTAGAGAGGCTGCTGGAATCCTTAAAGGTGAATACGGTGCTGCACCAGCACCTGTAAATAAGGAACTTCAAGTACGGGTTTTAGAAGGATCAGAAGCTATTACATGTCGTCCTGCGGATAATATTGAACCTGAGTTGGAGATTCTAGAATCTGAGTTTGATAAGATCGTTTTGGAGAAAAATATAAGGGTTGCTGATGAAAAAATTGATGATTTACTGACTTATGCACTTTTTCCACAAGTGGGTATTCAATTTTTAGAGAATAGAGATAACCCAGATTTCTTTGAGCCTGTTCCAAAAGAAGAAACAAGCTCATTATCTAACGAAAAAAATGAAGGCGTTTATACCGTTTCATTTAAAGGGCAATCTTATACTGTTAGCGTATCAGATGGAGGAACGATAACCTCCATGGGTGCTTCATCAGATAAATCCTCATCAAATTCTGGAGATTCTCAAGAGGAGTCAAATATACCTTTAGCGAATGGAAAAGAAGACGTCTCTGCTCCACTATCTGGAACTATTTGGAAAATCCTAGTTAGCCCTAATCAGGCTGTTAAAAAAGGTGATACTTTAGTAATTTTAGAGGCTATGAAAATGGAAACTGAAATCAAAGCAACTCGATCTGGGGTTGTTTTGAATGTTAGCGTAAAAGAGAGTGATTCAGTAACTGTTGGTCAACTCCTACTTTCTTTAGGTTAGTTGTGGAGTATTTAAAGCTACTTTGGGTTAATACTGGCTTATATCAAATGGAATGGGGCCAAGGGCTAATGCTGTTAGTTGGTATTCTGTTAATATATCTGGCTATTGTAAAAAAATTCGAGCCACTTCTTCTCTTGCCTATCGGTTTTGGCGCACTTCTTAGTAATATTCCAGGAGCTAATTTAGCCGTTGATGGTGGTATTCTCCATCTTTTTTATATGGTTGGTATTGAGTCTGGTGCTTTCCCACTAATCATTTTTATGGGTGTCGGTGCTTTAACAGATTTTGGCCCCCTCCTTGCAAATCCCAAAACTCTTCTGCTTGGTGCAGCTGCACAGTTTGGAATTTTTGCGACATTGCTAGGCGCAGTTGGCCTGTCAGTAATTGGAGTATTTGACTTTAGTTTAAAGCAGGCTGCTGCAATTGGTATTATTGGAGGTGCAGATGGTCCAACCTCAATCTATGTTGCCTCAATTCTTGCACCAGAGTTATTAGGTGCGATCGCTGTAGCTTCTTATTCTTATATGGCATTAGTTCCACTTATTCAGCCTCCTATTATGAGAGCAATGACTTCAGAGAAAGAAAGAAAGATTAAGATGGTTCAATTACGTGAAGTCTCTAAAATGGAAAAAATTGTTTTCCCAATTATATTATTATTGCTTGTAGCACTTTTACTTCCTGCAGCGGCACCATTGCTAGGTATGTTTGCTTTCGGTAACTTAATGAAAGAGTCTGGTGTTGTAGATCGTCTTAGTGATACAACGCAGAATGCTTTAATTAATATAGTAACTATTTTTCTTGGTTTGGCTGTTGGATCAAAGTTGATGGCAGATAAATTTCTTCAATTAGATACGCTAGGGATATTGTTATTAGGCTTAGTTGCTTTCTCAATAGGGACAATGTGTGGACTACTTATGGCAAAAATGATGAACGTATTTAGCAAAAATAAAATTAACCCGTTGATTGGTTCAGCTGGTGTTTCAGCAGTTCCGATGGCAGCTCGTGTCTCAAATAAGGTAGGGCTCGAGTCCGACTCAAATAACTTTTTATTGATGCATGCAATGGGTCCTAACGTAGCTGGCGTTATAGGTTCTGCAATTGCAGCTGGAATTATGATTCAATTTTTAGGATAGCCAACGATTCTGACTTTTAGTTGTTGGTTATATCTTGATCAATTAATTAGCTTTACTAAAAACTCAAAAGAACTTAAATAATCTTATATATCAACAAGCTTGCTATTACTTAATGTAAGCTTCCTGTTCATTTTATTGGCTATAGATAAATCATGAGTTACAATCAATAATGATGTAGTGTTGTTTTCATTAAGCTCCAAGATTAACTCTAAAACATCTTTAGCATTCTTAGCATCAAGGTTTCCCGTGGGCTCATCTGCTAAAATACATGCGGGTTCAGTGACCATTGCTCTTGCAATTGCAACTCTCTGCCTTTCACCGCCAGAGAGTTCTGAGGGATTATGATTTAATCGATTTTCTAATCCTACTTTTGTCAATATTTTTTTAGAATTTAAAATTGCACTTTCTTTATTGTCTCCTCTAATAAGGAGTGGCAAGGCAACATTATAGATAGATGAAAAATCGTTAAGTAGGTGATGGAATTGGTAAACGAATCCAAAGTTGTTAGAGCGCAACTCTGTACGATCTTTTTCATTGAGCTTTGCTATGTTGATATTATTTATAAGTACATCACCTTCCGAAGGGCTATCTAGTCCTGCAATTAAGTTAAGCAGTGTTGATTTTCCACAACCCGATTGACCTAATATTGCTATTGAATCTCCTAGTTCGACTTCAAAATTTAAGTTATTTAAAACAGAAGTTTGATTGTTTCCGTCTATGTATGAAAAACTAAGAGAACGACATTCTATTATATTACTCATGTCTTAGAACCTCTGAAATGTTGACTTTACCAGCACGTCTTGCTGGGTAAATTGCTGCAATAATTACTAGCACAAAAGCACCTAGCATTATGCTAATTACATCACTCATTAGAATTTTTGAGGGAAAGCGATTAATATAAAAGACATCTTTCGGAAAAAATTGGAATCCAATAAGACTCTCAATTCCAGAGATAACTGATTCAATATTAAGAGCTAAGATTATTCCAAGAATTGTTCCAATAGCTATACCGATAAAACCAATACTGAGACCTTGATAAAAGAATATTTTTACAATTCTCTTAGGAGTCATCCCAATAGTTCTAAGAATTGCTATGTCTCCTTTTTTGTCGGTAACTACCATAACCATCATAGATACAATATTAAAAGCAGCAACAGCAATAATCAAAGACAGAATGATCGCAATCATTTGTTTTTCAAGATTTAAAGCTCTAATAAAATTTCTTTTTTGTTGCATCCAATCAACGCCATAATAATTATTACCAAGTTGCTTAACTAAATCATTAGTAATCTTGTTAGCTTCAAACAAGTCATCCACTTTAAGGCGGATTCCCGAAACTTGGTCCTCTAAACTGAACAGATCTTGAGCATCAAAGAGGTGAATGAACGCTAAACTATTGTTATATTCGTTTAGACCGGCATTAAATATTCCACCAACTGTATAGGTTTGTGATTTAGGCGTCAATAAGCCAATTGAGTTTCGAGTTGGAGCTATTAGTGTTAATGTATCTCCAATACCAGTGCCCATAAGTGTTGCTAATCCAACTCCAATTAAAATAGTTGATGAGTCTTGATTAAGGCTTATTTCACCATACTTGATATCATCTAGTAATGAAGATGTCGTTGCTTCTAGGTCAACCATTATTCCTCTAACACTAACGCCTTGAGAAGCTTTTTTAGAGGTCATCAAAGCAAAATCTTCAACATAAGGGGAGGACGCCACTATGTGCTCCTGAGAGTTTATTTTTATTCTAAGCTCTTCCCAATTTTCAAGCGTATCATCACTTTCGGTTATGTATGAGTGAGATATAGTATTTAAAACTCGATTTGTTAATTCTTCATGAAAGCCATTCATAACTGACAACACTGTAATTAGTGACATAACGGCAAGAATTAGGCCTACCATAGAAACCCCAGAAATAAAGGAAACGAAGCCTTTTTTCCGGTTAGATCGTAAATATTGGTTAGAAATATGAAATTCAACACTCATGGTCGGAATATTTTGTCATAATTAATGTTTTAAAAGTGATTAAAGTTACCATAATGTCAAGTATTTTAAGTTTTGTTAATCATAATAAGTTAGGTTTCATTAACATTCTTCTACTTCCTTTATCATTAATCTTTTTTATCTTATCTAGCTTAAGAGGATGGCTTTATAGGGTAGGAATTTTTAAGGTAAATCATTCATCAGTTCCTGTTGTTGTTGTTGGAAATGTTACTGTAGGTGGCAGTGGAAAAACACCAATCGTAATAGCAATTGCTAATTATTTTGTTTCTCAAAATAAAAAAGTTGGGGTTGTTTCTAGGGGCTATGGCGGAAATTACACACAAGAGTCATTAGAAGTCACCCACTTAAGTAATCCTAGAGAGTGTGGTGATGAGCCTGTCTTGATAGCGCAACATACAAATGCCAATGTTGTTGTCGCAAAAAAAAGAAGCAACGCAGTTAAGTTTTTAACTAAAAACTATAATTTAGACATAATTATTAGTGATGATGGTCTTCAACACTACTCAATGGGTCGTGACCTTGAAATAGCAGTTGTTGAAGGCGTTAATCGTTTTGGAAATGGCCTATTTCTTCCATCAGGACCACTTAGAGAGTCAATAAGTAGACTCAAATCAGTTGATATAATTATTAATAATGGTTCTAGAGCAGATGGAGAAGTGTCGTGCCAACTTGAGGCTGAGTCTTATACAAACCTTCTGACAAGTGAAACTAAAAAACTTGATTATTTTGAAAATATAAACTGCTATGCTGTTGCTGGAATTGGAAGTCCTGAAAATTTTTATAAAATGCTTGAAGACCAAGGTGCTAAATTAACTACAAAGTCATTTCCTGATCATCACCCATTTATTAAAGGTGACCTAGCCTTTAAAGAAGATTATCCGATACTAATGACAGCTAAGGATTGTGTAAAATGTAAGCATTTTGCGACAAGTCAGATGTGGTATTTAAATGTTAGCGCAAAACTGAGTTTGGATTTTTATGAGCAATTGGAGTCTAAATTGTGATTGATGAAGATTTATTAAAGATGTTGGTTTGCCCAAAAAGTAAAGCCCCCCTTAAACTTGTAGGTGATGAGTTAATCTGTGAAAAGAGTCAGTTAGCTTATCCAATTCAAGATGGTATCCCTGTTCTTCTTGTTGAAGAGGCTCGAAAAATGAATTCGGAAAATTAATGGATTTTTCCGTTATTATTCCTGCAAGGTATGCCTCAAGTCGTTTTCCAGCAAAGCTCTTAGAGGACATTAATGGTAGATCTCTTATTGAGCATACTTACTTAAATGCTCTTAAGAGTAGTGCTAGACGAGTTATTATTGCAACGGATGATGAAAGAATAAGTAACGTAGCGAAAAATTTTGGTGCAGAAGTATGCATGACGAGCTCAAGTCACACATCTGGTACATCCAGACTCTTTGAAGTTGCTTCTGATCTTGATTTTGACGATGATGAGATTGTTGTTAATGTTCAAGGTGATGAGCCAATGCTCAATGCAGAAGTTATAAATCAAGTAGCTTTCAACCTAGTTGATAGTTGTATGGATGTGGCAACTTTGTGTGAAAAAATTGAAAGTAAGGAGTTGTACTTTGATCCAAATTGTGTCAAAGTTGTATATAATTCTCGCGGCAAAGCTTTATACTTCTCAAGATCACCAATTCCTGCTTTTAGGAATGAGCATGATATAGACCTAGATGTTTGTTTTCGACATGTTGGTTTATATGCCTATCGAGTAAGTTTTTTAAAAAAATATTTTCAGATGGAGAAATCGGATCTAGAGCTCTCTGAAAAATTGGAACAATTGACTATATTGAGTAATGGGATGGATATCCATGTGGGGATTGCTTGTGCTCCAACTGGTTATGGTATAGATACAGAAAATGATCTAAAAAGAGCCAAAAAGGAAATGACAAAATGAATATTATTGATGGCAAACAGATTGCAAAAGATCTGAGAATAAAAATTGCAAATGAAGTTAAAACACTTAAACGACCACCAGGTCTAGCTGTAATATTAGTTGGTGAAGATTCTGCATCAGCTGTCTACGTTCGCAATAAGGAACTTGCATGTAAGGAGGCTGGTTTCTTTTCAGATAAAATTATTAAATCAGAAAACACGACAGAAGAGCAACTTTTAGAAGAAGTAGAGCGTCTAAATAATAATCCACATATAGATGGTATTTTGGTTCAGCTGCCTCTGCCTAGTCATATCAATGCCAATAAAGTTATTGAGCATATTTCACCTTTAAAGGATGTTGATGGTTTTCATAGTGAAAATATTGGAAAATTAATGCAAAATAAATCTCATTTACGCCCATGTACCCCAAAAGGTGTTATGACTATACTGTCTTCAATTGACTGTACAGTAATGGGTATGAATTGTGTTGTCATTGGTGCTTCGAATATTGTTGGGAGACCAATGGCAATGGAACTTCTCAATGCCCGTGGTACTGTAACTATTTGCAACAGTAAAACAAAAGATCTTGCCGGCGTAGTTAGTCGGGCAGATATTGTTGTTGTTGGGGTAGGTATCCCTGAAATGGTTAAAGGTGACTGGGTTAAAGACGGGGCAATTGTTATAGATGTTGGAATTAATCGTTTAGAAGATGGAAGATTAGTTGGCGATGTTGATTTTGATGCCATTAAAGAAAAAGCTGGAGCTATAACGCCCGTTCCTGGAGGGGTTGGGCCAATGACTATTGCCACTCTATTGGAAAATACCTTAATAGCTTATAAGCAAAGCCTATGAGAACTTTTTTAAAATTATTGCGAGAAGGTTCTGGAAGACTGATTATTTTAATTGATTGGATCTTTAGACCTTCAATAATTAAAAGAAGTGATGAAGACCAATCAAAAGTCAATCAGCAAACAAAAGTTTTAAAGCTTTATCAGTTTTATGCTTGTCCATTTTGTGTGAAAGCACGTCGAACAATCAAGCGCTTAAATCTTCAAATTGAGACTAGAAATGCTCAAGAGGGTGAGTATAGAAAAGAGCTTGAAATAAATGGTGGTAAGATTTTGGTTCCTTGCTTAAAGGTGGAATATGCAGGCGAAGTGAGCTGGATTTATGAGTCCAATGATATTATTAAATATTTAGAAGAGCGTTTTTTATAATTTCTATGTGTTGTATTAAAAAATGTTATATATACATGGTGGAAACAAAGATCAGGTAAGACTTTCAAAGCAGTTGTTCAACTTCTGTAGTAATGGATTGTTTTCTAAAACTGATAACCCAACAATTGATTTAACCATTCAAAAAGTCGACGAAGCTTTAGCTTGGACAGATTATGAAGGTGATGGTAAATTTTTTATTGAGATTGAAGAGTCTTTAGATACTCGAAAATTTATTGTTACTTTGTGTCATGAGATGATTCACGTTTGTCAATTCTTGGCAGGCGTAGAAGTGAGTGAGTTGTCTGCTTACCATCATGAAGAAAAACTTGCAGAACAGTTTTTTGATGAAGAATTAGCTGGTAAATTTGAAGAAAACAATCTTGATATAAATGAAGATTAATCTCAGCTTAGGGCATAAAGTCTTTTAGGCTTTCCAAGCTATTGTTTAATTCATCAATTGAATTAGAAGTTATTGTTATATGGCCAAGCTTCCTTCGCTCACGCTCAGCCTTATTGTAAAGATGAAGGTTAGCATTTTTGGTTTCAAGAACCTTTTCTAAATCCCCATAGTCTCCAATTATATTAATCATAGCACTATATCTATTGGTACAAGATGTATCACCTAGAGGCGCCTTTGTTATTGCTCTAATATGATTTTCAAATTGCGAAGTTTGAGCTCCCTCAATAGTCCAATGTCCAGAATTATGAACTCTTGGAGCCATCTCATTAACTATAAGGTTATCTTCAGTTTCAAAAAGTTCGATAGTCAAGACTCCAACATGATTAATCTCCTTAAGAATTAAGCGCATATAATCTTCTGCCTTTTTTTGGAGTATTTTGTTAATATTATTAGCTGGAGCTATAGTTAGTCTGAGAATACCTTCATAATGAGTATTCTCAACTAAGGGGTAATACTCAAGATTACCATCTACTCCTCTTACTGCTATTAAAGAGAGCTCTCTCTTAAACTTTACAAATCCCTCCAGAATAGACTCAACTCCTGACATGCTTTCCCATGCTTCTAGGAGTTGTGATTCTGAATTAATTAAAAACTGTCCTTTACCATCATAACCATTAGTAGCTGTTTTTAGGATTGCGGGCAGACCGATTTTGTAAACTGCACTTTTCAGATCATCTAAAGTATTGATCATTTCATAAGGTGCGCTTGGTATGTTTAGCTTATCAAAAAGTGCCTTTTCTCTTCCACGATGTTTAGAGATATATAATGACTTTTCACTAGGATAAACGCCTGTATTTAGACTGATCTCATTAACAATACTGACATCAGTATTTTCGCTTTCATAAGTCACTACATCTGAACTATCAGCAAAGCTTCTAATAATGTTAGGATCGTCATTATGAATGAATGTTTTACCAAGCAGAGAAGAGGGGTCTTCTTCAGATAGTGCTAAAAATCTCATTTCGTGGCCTAAAGGATAGGCAGATAGTGCGAGCATTCTCCCTAATTGACCTGACCCAAGAATACCAATTTTCATAGGTTAATTATCAGGATTAGGATTATTGAGAACGCTTTGAGTTTGATCTGAGCGAAACTTAGCCACTTTTTGTCTTACTATTTTATTGTGATTGCCAACAATTTGTGCCGCTAAAATCCCTGCATTTTTTGCACCTGCTTCGCCAATAGCTAAGGTGCCTACAGGAATCCCTCCTGGCATTTGCACGATGGATAGAAGAGAATCTTGACCGCTTAAAGCTTTTGACTTAACTGGAACTCCAAGAACTGGAACAATAGTTTTTGCAGCAACCATTCCTGGCAAGTGAGCAGAACCACCTGCACCAGCAATTATTACCTCTAGACCACGCTCTTGAGCCGTTTCAGCATATTCAAACATTAGGTCAGGTGTGCGATGAGCAGAGACAACCTTAACTTCATATGGCACGCCAAATTCTTCTAACATGTCTACGGCATTCTTCATTGTAGGCCAGTCTGACTGTGAACCCATAATAACGCCAACTAATGCACTCATTAATAAGTTTTGGTGAGGAGATTAAACAAATTATACCAAAACAACATGGTTCTTAGACTCGAAACTGAGTCCTCAATAACAGTTATGGTAATTTAAAAGTATTATCTAAAAAAGGCAGGTGGCCTGAGCGTAATAAATAAGTTTTAGTTCCATTTTCTATATACCAATCTTTAATTTTTACTGGAACTAAAGTATCTAGAGATCCTAGAATAGCAGTTTTAGGGATTTCAAGTTCTTTATATAAATCCTGTAAATCAGAATTAATTAATATATTTAGTCCAGTATTCAGAGCACTATCAGTTGCGGGATATTTTTGTATTGCTTTGTAGAGCTCTTTTATTTGGGATTTATCTTTGCTTTGAAGGCTAACAAATCGCTTAAGTGATCTAGTTCCATCAGTTTTCAAGTTGACGGCAAATTGATGAAAAACCTCACTTTTGATTCCATATTTCCAATTGTCATTATTGACTATACATGGTGTAGCAGCTACAAGAATTAGTTCTTTGAGTTGAATTTTACTTGCTATATATATTGAAAGAAGTCCTCCTAAAGACCAACCAAGTAGAGTAGAGTTTTCAGGTATGAGTTTTATTAATTCATCGCCCCAGCTTTCTATATCACCATCAACATCTTCACTTCTTCCATGACCTGGGAGATCAATAACTGTAATACGATAGTTTGCTTTGTTTTTTTCTACTAATCCTTGAAGGATATCACTACTATAACCCCATCCATGCAAGATTACTAAATTTGGGCCATTGCCTGTTACCTTATGCCATAACATCTTTAACTTTTTCTAGGAGTAATTCAATTTGCTGAAAATTATGATCTGCAGATAATGTAAAGCGCAGTCGAGCGGTATTTGGCGGTACGGTTGGTGGGCGAATCGCATTGACAAAAAATCCATCCTCAAAGAGTTTACGACTTAATTTTAAAGCTTTAGAACTAGAGCCAATAACTAGTGGTTGAATTGCGCTCTCAGAGATTGAAAATTTTAACCCTAGTTTGCTCGCAAATTTTTTAAAGTAATTAATGTTATTAAATAACTTTTCCTTTTGTTCACCTTTTTGAATCAGCTCTAAGCTTTTAAGAGTTGCTTCACATAAGCTTGATGGAATAGCTGTGGTATAAATATAGGGCCTTGATTTTTGTATTAAGAATTCTATAAAATCTTCGTCTCCAGCAACAAAAGCACCCATCACTCCTGCAGCCTTTCCTAGGGTCGCCATATAGATGGAATGTTTAGGGATATTTGGCTCAAAAATACCAAAGCCATGAGCATCATCTTGCATTAAAAGAGACTCAGGCCTATTTAAAATTTTATTTATAGCCTCGATGTCTGCTCTGTCACCATCCATACTAAATACGCTATCAGTTACTACTAAACCATTCCCAATTTGTTTTTGGAGTTTGTTCTTAAGCGAGTCAAGATTATTATGGAGATATCTCTGAATAGGCAGACCAATCAATCTATTTCCGTCAATCAATGATGCATGATTGAGTTTGTCTTGAAGTGACCAGTTAATTTCATCCCTCAGTGCAGAAAAGATACCCAGGTTTGCGCTATATCCAGATGAAAATAGTAGAGCTCTTTGTTGACCAGTATGATCTGCTAAGGCCTCTTCAAGTCTATGATGTGAATCTGAGTGACCGCTAACTAAATGTGAAGCGCCTGAACCAACACCATAGAGACTAATACCTTTAATTAATGCTTCTTTGATTTGAGGGTGATTGGCTAATGATAAATAATCATTAGAGCAAAAATTTACAATTTTTTTGCCATCAATTTTCATTTCAGTGCCCTGTGCACTATTAGCGATTCTTCTTAAACGCAATAAGTGATTTTGCTCAATATCACTTATTTTTTTTGAGAAGTTCATGGCATTAAAATAGTAAAGCTATATTAAATTTTCCATAGGTGATGATGCACTAGCATAGGCTTTCTTCATCATTCTGCCTGCAAGGTAAGATTCACGTCCGGCTATAACAGCATACTTCATTGCGCTTGCCATTAATAGTGGATTATTTGCATTGGCAATTGCAGAATTCATAAGTACGCCATCGCATCCAAGCTCCATTGCTTTAGCAGCGTCACTTGCGCAACCAATGCCAGCATCAACTAGGACAGGAACATTAGCTTGATCTTTAATTAATTTAATGTTGAAAGGGTTTGCGATACCCTGACCTGAACCGATAAGAGAAGCTAAAGGCATAATTGCACAGCAACCAATAGCCTCAAGCTCTTTTGCTACTATAGGGTCATCTGAAGTATAAACCATCACATCAAATCCTTCTTTTATTAGTGTTTTAGCCGCGTCAAGGGTTTCAACTATATTAGGATAAAGCGTTTTTTCATCGCCCAGCACTTCTAACTTAACTAAGTTGTGACCATCTAATAGCTCTCTAGCTAGAAGGCATGTTCTGACAGCATCTTTTGAGTTATAGCAGCCAGCAGTGTTTGGAAGAATGGTGTATTTTTCTGGCGAAATCACATCGAGAAGGCTTTCCTCGTTTGGATTTTGACCTATGTTAGTTCGGCGAATTGCTACGGTGATAATCTCAGAGCCTGATTTTTCTGTTGCCAATCTTGTTTCCTCGAGGTCTTTGTATTTCCCTGAACCAACAAGCAATCTAGAGCTAAAAGTTCTACCTGCAATTATAAATGGAGTGTCTTTTTTCATAGCATAATAAGATACCATGAGCGGCCATTGATATTGCTTAATTGCTCAGTAATCTTTTCAAGTTTGAATGAATTATTTATATTGTTAATCCGGCTATCCGCTGAATGTCATTAATGGTTTTGGTTACTACCCGTGACATCGAAAAATCGGAAGGTACGCCAGAGTTTGCATGAGATACAAAGTCATCGACCATTAGTTTATATTGATTACACGCAGGAAAACTCACTTTAGTGCCTTCTTGTAATCCTCCTTTCGACCAGTAAGCATGAGTTACCTCGGGTGGATTGACTGGTACATTGAGCTTTGCCCAGCCATTTGTGCCTAAAACACTTAAAGATTGGCAAAGTGCTGCGCTTCCGGAGACAGTAAAGTTTAGAATTGCGCCATTAGGCCACCTTAAGACTGCATCCACTTGCTTCTCAACATCAAAATTGTTATTCATTATCGCGTTTGCTGAGATGACTTCAGGCATACCACTAAAAAGTAAACAGCCCGACAATATTGCATAGCACCCAATATCATATAGAGGTCCACCACCATCGTCAGCCCGATTACGGTGGTTTCCAATTGGTTGTTGTGGGTAACTAAAAACGAAATGGGCTGATTGAAGCTCTCCGATATCTAGATTTTGAAGCCAGTGCCACTGTGGATGGCTTCTGATCATGAATGCTTCATAAAAGTAGTAGTTATTTTCTTTAACTACAGACTCTAGTTGTAATAATTCATCCATAGTAAGTGCGACAGGCTTTTCACAGAGCACATGTTTTCCTGACTGGAGTGCTTTAATGGAATAGGGGACATGAAGGTGATTTGGGAGTGGGTTATATATTGCGTCTATAGATGACTCTGATAGTAGGCTTTCATAATCAGTTTCAATAGCGCCTTTATAAATAGATGGTAAGGGCTCTTTGCCTGGGTTTCTTCTTCCAATATGGGTGACCTCATGACCTGCATCTAGAATTGCTGGAACCAACCATTCACGAGCAATTTTTGCTTCGCCTAAAATTCCAAATTTCATTTAAACCCTATATTTAGTTTTTTTATTGAAGAGATAATAATACTTGTTATTATTATGTGATTTTTAGAATAATATTACAAATTGTTTTAACATGTAAAATTAACATTTTAAAAGAAATTTGTTCTAAGGAATCACGATGGCTCTAAATGCAATTAAACACCCTCTATTAGCTCATAAAATTGCCTTACTTAGGCAAGATGGAATAAGTACAAAGCAATTTCGTGAACTAGCTAATGAAGTTGCAAGTCTATTAACTTATGAGGCTACTCGGAATTTACCACTGGAAAATCGTGAAATTATGGGTTGGGAAGGTAAGCCGATAAAAACTCAAATGCTTAAAGGGAAAAAGCTTTCGATTATTCCTATTTTGCGAGCAGGTTTAGGGATGCTTGATGGTGTATTGACATTAGTGCCAAATGCTAAAGTCAGTGTTGTTGGGCTTTATAGGGATGAAGAAACTTTAAATCCAGTTGCATACTTCGACAAAATTATTACTGACATTGACCAAAGGACTGCCTTAATTATTGATCCTATGCTGGCAACCGGAGGGACGTTGCTCGCTACAATTGAGCTTTTAAAACAAAAAGGATGTAAAAAAATTATTGGTTTATTTTTAGTTGCTGCTCCTGAGGGTTTAGAAAGAGTAACTAAGCTGCATCCAGATGTCGATCTTTTTATTGCTGCAATAGATGACTCTTTAAATGAGCATGGCTATATTCTGCCAGGTTTAGGAGACGCTGGTGACAAGATTTTTGGAACTAAATAAATAACTTTGAAAGAAGATATTTTTCCAAAAGGAGCGGCCTGGATGAACGGTGAGTTTATTCAATTATCGGAAGCTCGAATACCCGTTCTAGACTGGGGATTTTTAAGGTCTGATGCAACTTATGATGTTGTACATGTATGGAAAGGTCGTTTTTTTCGTCTAGATAAACACATTGACAGGTTTTTTGAATCAACTGAAAAATTAAGAATGCCATGTGCAGTCAGTAGAGTTGAGCTTAAAAAGATACTTGCTGGTTGTGTCGATCGTTCTGGTTTAGATAATGCTTACGTTGAGATGATTCAAACTAGAGGAATGTCCCCTAATTTTGAAAGAGACCCACGCAAATCTGAGCCCCGCTTTATTGCATTTGCAGTTCCTTTCGGATGGATCCTAAGGCCTGAAGAGTTTGAAAAAGGCTTAGATGTTTTAGTGAGCAATAGAAGGCGAATATCGCCTGACTCTATTGACTCAAGGATTAAAAATTATCATTGGTTAGACTTAGTAAGTGGAATGTATGAAGCTTACGATTATGGTCATGACACAGTAATTCTAACTGACCAAGAAAATAATATTTCAGAGGGTCCTGGCTTTAATATTTTCTGCGTTGATGAGGCAGGTCTCAATTCTCCAAAGAAGGGAGTTTTAAAAGGAATTACTAGACAAACAGTTCTAGATTTAGCTAAAGAATTAAACTTACCATTTCAACTAAGCTCAATATCATTAGAAAAACTTAAAAGCGCAAATGAAGTCTTTGCAACTTCAACTGCCGGAGGAATAATGCCTATAACAAAAATAAATGGCCAACTAATAGGGCAGGGAGCTCCTGGTGAAATAACAAGGAAGCTGCATAAAGCTTATTGGGATAAGCATAGCGACCCTTATTGGAGTGTATCTAAAGAAGATTTACTGAAGTAGAGTTGGGTAATAGTGACACATTGAAAATAAGAATGCTTTAGTAGCAAGCTTTGTATGGCGGAGAGAGAGGGATTCGAACCCTCGAAAGGAGTTAAAGCCTTTACTCCCTTAGCAGGGGAGCGCCTTCAGCCACTCGGCCATCTCTCCGAAGATGGAATATTATACTGGAATTATTTTAGATGAATATTTTAGTAATCAGGGTTTAATAAAATATTATTCAATGATTTCAAAATCATGAGTAATGGTTGCAGTTTTGCCTAGCATAATTGATGCAGAGCAGTACTTTTCAGCTGAAAGCGTGATTGCTTTATTAACCTTTTTTGAATCGAGATCTTTACCTTTGACAATAAAGTGAATGTGAATATTGGTAAAAACTTTTGGGTATTCATCAGCACGATCTGCACTCACTTGGGTTTCACAATGCACAAGATTTTCGCGCATTTTTTTAAGTGTAGTGACAACATCAATCATAGTGCAACCAGCCATTCCAAGCAGTAGCATCTCCATTGGTCTGACACTTAAATTTTCACCACCAATTTCTGGTGGTCCGTCCATAGTAATAGTATGTCCACTATCTGACTTACCTACCATCAACATACCGTCGACCCAGTTAACAGAAATATTCATCCAAAAAACTCCTTAAGTTGTTGGCCAGGATCAGAATGCCTCATAAAAGCCTCACCAACCAAAAATCCAAACACATTGTTATTATGCATCAATTCTACATCAGCCTTTGATGTGATGCCTGACTCAGTAATCACAAGTTTATCATCACTAATTTCATCCAGCAAATCGATAGTAGTCTGAAGACTGACATCAAAGCTGCGAAGATCTCTGTTGTTAATCCCAATCATTGGTAAATTACTTTTTAGAGCTCGATGGAGTTCATTTAAATCGTGTACCTCAACTAAAACATCCATCTTGAGAGATAACGCAAGTTCGCTCAGTGTTTTTATTTCATCATCTTCTAAGCAAGAAGTAATCAATAAAATGCAATCCGCACCCATTGCCCTTGATTCATATACTTGATAAGGATGAATGATGAAATCTTTTCGTATCACTGGAATTGATACTGCTGCGCGAGCCTTAATTAGATACTGAGGGTCACCCTGGAAGAAATCTCTATCTGTCAAGATAGAAAGGCAGTTAGCACCGCCGTTTTCGTAACTTTTTGCAATTTCAACAGGCTCAAAGTTTTCTCGAAGAATACCTTTGCTTGGTGATGCCTTTTTAATTTCAGCAATGATGCCACTTTGGTGGTTGTCTACTTTTTCTTTTAGAGCGCTATAGAAACCACGAGTACTATCGGCAAACTTTGTAAGTTCGATCATTCTCTCCATTGGAACACGACTAATTGACTCTGCAATCTCTTCATGCTTTCTGGCAACAATTTTTTTGAGTATGTCAGGCGTCTTTTGTGGCATGGTTTTAATGAATTTATAACAATGCTTATTTTAAACGAATATAATTTACGTATATATTTAAGTCTTGAGTGAAGTACATGAATTTATTAGATTTTCATGCTGGAATTGATCATCCATTTTTTTTAATTGCTGGACCCTGTGTCATTGAGTCAGAGTCTTTAGCAATGGAGAGTGCGAGTTACTTAAAAAAAGTTTGCGATGAGCTCAATATCAATTTCATTTATAAGTCATCTTACGATAAGGCAAATCGCACCAGTGCAGACAGTTTTCGTGGTTTAGGTATAGATGAGGGTCTACGTATTCTTGAAAAAGTCAAATCTGAGGTGGGCGTTTTTGTGTTGACAGATGTGCATGAGGATTCACCATTAGATGAGGTTTCTTCAGTAGTGGACGTTCTGCAAACCCCAGCTTTTCTTGTTCGGCAAACTAATTTTATTCAAAATGTATGCAAACAAGGCCTTCCAGTAAATATAAAAAAAGGTCAATTTCAGGCTCCATGGGACATGGATAATGTTGTCAAAAAGGCAAAAGCTACTGGAAATCAACAGATTATGGTCTGTGATCGAGGCACATCTTTTGGTTACAACACACTTGTTTCAGATATGAGAGGTTTATCTAGTATGAGGTCAACAAACTGCCCTGTTGTTTTTGATGCGACCCACTCTGTACAGCAGCCTGGAGGACAGGGGAATAGCTCTGGCGGTCAAAGGGAAATGGTTCCTGTTTTATCTAGAGCTGCTATTGCAGCTGGTGTAGCTGGTATTTTTATGGAAACTCATCCCAATCCAGAGATTGCTAAAAGTGATGGACTCAATTCTATGCCTATGAACCTAATGTATACCTTACTTGAAACCCTCAAGGAGCTTGATGTTGTTACTAAAAATAATGATTTATTAGAGGATTCTATCAATGACTAGAATAGCGATAAACGGATCAAAAGGAAAAATGGGGCAGACTCTCATAGAGGCTATTAATCTAAATGAAAATGTTGATTTAGGGGCAGTCCTTGATAAAGGAGATAACCTTAATAATTCACTTGAAGATTTTGATGTTTTGATTGATTTTTCGAGGCCAGACGCTACCTTAAATGCTATATCTATTTGCATGAGCTCTGCTAAGGCAATGGTAATAGGAACAACTGGCTTTAGTGATGATGAGCTTGAGATTATTAATCAAGCATCAAAGGATATGCCGATTGTTTTTGCTCCTAATATGAGTATTGGCGTGAATTTAACACTCAAACTATTGGAGACCTCTGCAAAAGTAATTGGCCCAGACTCTAGTATAGAAATTATTGAAGTGCACCATCGTTATAAGGTTGATTCCCCATCAGGAACTGCGCTTAAAATGGGCGAGGTTGTGGCTAATGCGCTTGGCAGAGACTTGGCAGATTGCGCTATATATGGTCGTGAAGGAATAGATGAGCCAAGAGATTTAAATTCGATTGGATTTTCATCGATCAGAGGTGGTGATGTGGTTGGTGAGCATACTGTAGCATTTTTCATGGAAGGTGAGCGTGTAGAAATAACACACAAGGCATCTTCTCGAATGATCTACGCAAATGGCGCAGTGAGAGCAGCTAACTGGCTTCATAACAAGCCAAATGGCTTATATTCAATGCAAGATGTTTTGGAGCTTTAAGGCGAATTAAATGTTGTATGCTATTATTTCACAAGATATTGAGAATAGTCTTGAAAAGCGAATAGGTGCGCGCCCAGATCATGTTGCTCGATTAAATAAATTAAAGGATGAAGGTCGACTTATTTTGGCTGGCCCTCATCCAGCTATTGATGTTAAAAATCCAGGTGAGGCTGGATTTACGGGTTCACTCGTTGTTGCTGAGTTTGAAAATCTTAAGGAAGCCCGCGCTTGGGCTGATTCTGATCCGTATGTCGAAGCGGGCGTATATTCAAGCGTTGTCGTTAAAACTTTTAATAAAGTTTTGCCTTAAAAGAGTACCACAGCTATTATTTTTTCAGGATAATTTAGCACTTTTTGGTAAATGCAGTTCAATCGAAGGCTTGAATAATGATTACAGTTAAGAACTTATCAAAACATTTTGGTGGAATCAAGGCAGTTGACGGTGTTGACCTGCATATTGAAAGGGGTTCTATTACAGGCTTAGTTGGACCAAATGGTGCAGGCAAAACTACAATGTTCAATCTTATTGCTGGACTTTATCAGCCAACAGAAGGCGAAATCATATTAGATGGTGAAGATGTTACAGAACTAACGTCACACCAACTTTTTCATAAGGGATTGTTAAGAACCTTTCAGATTGCGCACGAGTTCCCAACATTAAGTGTATTAGAAAATTTGATGATGGTGCCTGCAAATCAGTTAGGTGAAAGTTTGATGAATACTTGGTTAAAACGAAAGCAAATTCAAGAAGAAGAGAAGACTCTTCAGACAAAGGCAGAGGAAGTTATTGACTTTCTTAGTATTGGTCATCTCAAAAATGAGAGGGCAGGCAACCTTTCTGGAGGTCAGAAAAAATTATTAGAGTTAGCTCGAACTATGATGGTGGATGCTAAGGTAGTTCTTTTAGATGAAGTTGGAGCAGGAGTTAATCGAACATTACTGAGACAAATTGGTGATGCGATCTTAAGACTGAACTCTGAAAGGGGGTATACGTTTTGTATGATTGAGCATGATATGGATTTTATTTCAAGGCTTTGTAATCCAGTAGTAGTTTTAGCTGAAGGTCAAATTTTGACAACTGGTACGCCTGATGAAATTAAGAGTAGTGATGCGGTAATTGAGGCCTATTTAGGCAAAGGAATGAAGACTGAGGCAGCTACTTAATGGCCTATCTTGAAGGAAATAATTTAGTTGCATCATATGGTGTAGTACCAATATTGCATGAGTGCTCTGTAGAAGTAGAGAAGGGTGAACTTGCAGTAATTGTAGGGCCAAATGGTGCTGGTAAATCAACAGTTATGAGAGTGCTTTTAGGGATGCTAGATGCAACCTCAGGCTCAGTAAAATTTGATGGCAAGGATATTTCAATGTTGTCTACACAAGAAAGAATTAATCATGGTATGGCATTTGTCCCTCAGACAAAAAATGTTTTTCCATCAATGACAGTTGAGGAAAACCTTCAAATGGGTGGGTTTATTAGAAAAGATGATATTAGCAAAACTATTGATGAGGTTTATGAATTGTTTCCTATACTCCATGAGAAGCGAAAACAATTAGCTGAGCAATTATCGGGTGGTCAAAGGCAGCAAGTAGCCTTTGGAAGAGCTATGATGACAAGGCCTTCAGTTATGCTTCTAGATGAGCCCACTGCAGGAGTATCACCAATAGTAATGGATGAAATTTTTTCTAATATACTGGATGTTAGAAATGCCGGTATGGCAGTGCTGATGGTTGAACAAAATGCACAGCAGGCACTAAATATAGCAGATAAGGGCTATGTTTTAGTCTCTGGACGCAATGAGCACACTGGAACTGGTAAAGAGCTCATAAACAACCCGGAAGTTAGAAAAAAGTTTTTAGGAGGGTAGATGACGTCAGAATCAATTGATATTATTAATGCATTTGCTTTACTAACTAATTTTGTAATTCTTCCAGCATTATCTTATGGCTCACAATTGGCGCTTGGCGCTTTGGCAGTGACTCTAGTTTATTCAATTTTGAGGTTTTCCAATTTTGCTCAGGGCGATAGTATGGCTTTTGGAACAATGCTTGTTATATTAATTAGTAGCTATATGATTAGTAGAGGGTGGACTATAACTGGAGTACCAACTGCTCTTTTAGCAATTCCAATGGCCTTAATAGGTATGTCAATTTATTTACTCACAATGGATAGATTGGTTTACAGGCATTATCGCAGAATAAAGGCTAAATCAATAGTAGGTATTTCAGCATCAATAGGCGTTATGTTTGTTACAGGAGGTATTGTTAGGTTTATATTAGGTGCTTCTGCTCAAAGGTTTGGAGACGGGGAGAGATTTATTTTTTCTGTCAGAGAATTCAAGGCTTATACTGGTCTTGAGCAGGGTATTGCGCTAAAAACATCTCAATTTTTAACAGTTACTATTGCTTTATTATTAGTTTCTTTTCTATTTTACTTTCTACAAAAAACTAAAACTGGAAAAGCTATGCGCGCTTATTCAGACAATAAAGAATTAGCTCTTCTCTCTGGTATTGACCCAGATAAAGTAGTTCAAATAACCTGGTTACTGGTCGCTCTTTTTACAACGATTGCTGGAACACTCTATGGTCTTGATAAAGGTTTTGCACCGCAACAATATCATTTATTACTATTACCAATTTTTGCCTCGGTTATCGTAGGTGGTATTGGCTCACCCATTGGCGCAATTGCAGGTGCTTTTTTAGTCGCATTTTCTGAGATATTTCTTACTTATGCCTATAAGAAGTTTTTAATATACTTGTTACCACTATCAATGCATCCTACCTCTTTGGTTCAACTTATTGGCACAGAGTATAAATACGCAATATCCTTTGTAATTTTGGTTATTGTTCTTCTAATAAAACCTACAGGATTGTTTAAGGGTAAGGTGATAGTTGATGAATAATTTAAATACTTTTTGGCAAGCTAATAAAGCGATTGCTTGCTTTACTATAATGGGGCTCATACTTTTATTTGTAGGCCTAAATCAATCATGGGCTTTAGCACTTGGTATTATTAACTTATCTTTGATTTCAGCTATTATGGCTCTAGGTGTAAATATCCAATGGGGGTATGCAGGCCTCTTTAATGTTGGAATTATGGGATTTGCTGCCTTAGGAGGTGTCAGCGTAGTTTTGATAGCTCAACAGCCTGTTACTGAAGCGATAGATGCTGGTGGCATGAAGATGCTTTTCGCCTTGATCTTGGGTGCCGCAACTATTACTGCAGGAGTATTACTAAATAGAAGAGGCGTTAATAAATGGTTAGTATCAGCAATTGTAGTTATTGGTTACCTATTTACAAGATATTATTTCTCTGAAGCTGCAGATTTAATTGAAAAAGTAGATCCTGCAATTACAGGTTACTTAGGTGGCTTTGGACTTCCTATAGCCTTCTCATGGATAGTAGGAGGAATAGCTGCTGCTGGAGCAGCTTGGTGGATTGGTAAGATAACTTTAGGTTTAAGGACGGATTATCTTGCAATCGCAACGCTGGGTATTTCTGAAATTATTCTTTATGTTATTAAAAATGAAGACTGGTTAGTACGTGGCCTTAAAAATGTTTATGGACTTCCTAGGCCAGTGCCTTATGAAGTTGACATGCAAAAATCTGAATGGTTACAAAATATTGTTGCTTGGATTCACAGATCAGAACTTCAGTTGTTGTCTCAATCAGATCAAATTGATAAGCTAGGTGACTATGTTAGAGCGGCATCAGTCGTTTTTGTTAAGCTTAGTTATTCAGGTTTAATTCTTTTAATTTTAGTTGCTTTCATACTGCTTTCTAATCTTGCTTTAAATTCTCCTTGGGGAAGGAAAGTAAGAGCAATAAGAGATAATGAAGTTGCAGCCTCGGCGATGGGTAAGAATATTAAGCGTCAACATCTACAAATTTTTGTCTTAGGTTCTGCAATTGTTGGTGTTGCTGGTGCTTTATTGGTTACCTATGATGGAATATTTATTCCTACTGCTTATCAACCCCTTCGATTTACTTTTTTGATATGGGTAATGGTTATTCTTGGTGGTTCGGGTAATAATTTAGGGTCCGTTTTAGGTGCCTTTATTATCTGGTTTATTTGGATTCAATCGGGTCCAATGGGGCTTTGGGTGGTTGAAATGCTTGGTAACTTTATTCAAGAAGGAAATACATCATTAGAGTTCATAGAAGATCGAGTTCACTATCTTAGACTTGTCTTTATGGGCACTATATTGCTCTTAATAATGAGATTCTCTCCAGGCGGTATTCTTCCAGAGAAAAATAAAGAGCTATAATTTTTATAAATTGTGCCGAAAGATATACTGTAGTTAGGTTTAGTTCAATTTTTTTGTAATATTTTTAACACAAAGCACAAGAAACTGTTTATCATTACCTTGAATCCCGTTGGAAATGCGTCTTGATGTTTGATTGAGCGTGGGGAATCTTTTTTTAAAATTAGGAGACAAAATGAAAAGTTATTTAAAAACAACGGCTGGCTTTGTATTGTCAGCTACTATGGCAACTGCATCTTTTGGTGCTACTGTCAATGTTGGTGAGCTTCAAGGGTTTACAGGACCACTCGAATCTATGATAGGACCTATGTCTGGTGGTGCAAACCTAGCAGTAACAGAAGCGAATGCCTCTGGTAATTACCTTTATGGAACAATTAATGTTGTTCAGGGTGATTCAGTATGTATTGATCCGGCTGTTGCAATTGCACAGGCTGAAAAAATGATTAACGATGATAATGTTATGGCTATTATGGGTCCTAACTGCTCAGGTAATACTGGTGCGGTTATAACCAATGTGTTAGTACCTAATGGTGTAGTTGCAATTTCACCATCAGCTACTTCACCTGCTTTGACTACCCTAGAAGATGGTGGATGGTTCTTTAGAACTGCCCCTTCAGATGCGAGACAGGGTCCAGTACTTGCAAGTATTGCAATCTCTAGAGGACAAACTGATATGGCGGTAACGTTTTCAAACAGTGACTATGGTAAGGGATTAGCAGATGCATTCGTAACTGCTTATGAAGCTGCTGGTGGAACAGTTACTGTTATGGCAGGACATGATGACGATAAGGCTGACTATTCTGCTGATGTAGCAGCTCTTTCAGCTGGTGGTTCTGCTACTCTTGCAGTTCTTGGTTATGCTAATACTGGTGGTAGAGGAATCATTGCTGCTTCAGAAGATACAGGTGCATTTACTGACTACGTCTTTGGTGACGGCATGATCAGTGAATTAACTTCAGGAGCTGTTGCAGATGGCTCATGGGGTACTATGCCTTCTCCAGATGAAGCTCTTGGTGCTAACTGGGTAGCAGTAGCTGCAGCAGGTGATGTTGATGGTTCTGGCGTATTTTCTGCTGAAGCTTATGACGCGATGGCTTTAATTATCCTCGCCTCTCAGGCTGCAGGTTCTACTGACAGAGCGGCAATTCAGGCAGAAGTTATGAATGTTGCTAACGCTCCTGGTAATAAATGTAGTGCTGGTGATTTGGGTACTTGCCTGAAATGGATTTCAGGTGGTCTACCTGTTGACTATGTCGGTGCTACTGGTGTTGAGTTGGATGCAGGTGGTACAGCTAATGGCTCATATGCAGAGCGTGAAGTTATTGGTGGTGTGTTTACTAACGTAAAGATCCATCAATAATAAGCTTTAAATATCTATGAAAAAGCCCATCTTAAAGATGGGCTTTTTTTTGTTTATAATATTCTTAAAGTAATTAACCGAAGTATGAATATAGAACTTTTTGATTCATAAGTATTATAATAACTACAGTTCAAGGAAAGTAAGGGCAATAAAATGAATAATAATGAAATCTGGGAAAGTATAAAAAAAGCTTTTAAAGCTACTCTAGATAAGATGGATAACCATTACATGTTTTATCTAGATGAAATGGTGACCCCTAAGTTAATTACATTATTGTATTGGATACTGTTGTTTGGAATTATAACCAAAGGGCTTGGAGACATATTTTTAGAGGGTGATTTCTGGCGTGGTTTGGTTTGGGTTATTGGCGGTTCACTTGCCTCTAGGGTTGCCTGTGAGCTCGTTGTGATTCTATTTCGTATCAATGAAAACTTGGATGAAATTAATAACAAAACTGGTGAAGGTGATAGTCTTAGTAGTACTAGTTTTGAAAAAGATTACTACAAGCATTAATAGGTCTTATAGGGCTCTATTTAGTCTACAATAAGTCTTTTCTAGAGTGAATACTTCATGAATAGAGGCATCTTGCTTGTTCTTTCTGGCTATCTGATGTGGGGTTTTTTCCCAATTTATTGGGCTTTCTTAAATCATGTAAACCCTTCAGAAGTTCTTGTTCACAGAATAGTTTGGTCAATCCCTGTACTTTTTATTCTTGTCTACTTTAGGCCATCTTGGCAAGCTAATTTTAGGGAATCTATAACTTCTCGAAAAGAGCTACTTTTCTTGTTTTTGACTGCAACTCTGATAACTATTAATTGGGGTGGTTATATCCTTGCAGTAAATCTAGGAAGGATAGTAGAGGCCTCTATGGGCTATTTCCTTTCTCCAGTAATAAACATGTTAGGTGGCTATATTTTTTTCCATGAAAGAATCTCTAGAGTTAAGAAGTGGGCCGTTTTCTTTGCTACCTTTGGAGCCTTATATTATGTTTTTAGTGGAGACTCGTTTCCATGGTTAGGGCTTCTGATAGGGCTCACTTTTTCTTCATATGGAGTAGCAAGAAAGGCAATGGCAACCTCACCAGTTCCTGGTCTATATATTGAGACATTATTGCTTTTACCTTTTGTGTTTATATTCACTATATGGTTTTATTCCAATCATGAGGTAGCCATATTTAATGTGAATCTATCTACAGATATTTTATTAATATTGGCAGGTCTGGTTACTGTCGTTCCGTTGGCGCTATTTACTGCTGGAACAAAGCTTCTTCCTATGACTACAGTAGGTATATTGTTTTTGATTACCCCTACAATTCAATTTTTGGTGGGATATGCTTTATATGATGAGCCAGTAAATGTTAATCAGTTGATTGGATTTTTTGGTGTTTGGATAGGTCTTGTAATGTATAGTTATGCGCTTATTAAAAATAAATAGTCAATAATAGTGTTGGCTTTTAGAGGTTTTCTTGGAGTACTCTATGAAGAATACTAAAAGTATGATTCCAACAATTTTTAAAACATTACATACTTCAACTCTTAATGAGTTAGAAAACATATATAAAAATTGGGCACCTGACTACGAGCATGACGTGATTCAATTAGCGGGCTATGTTGGGCATCTTATTACTACAAGGCTTTTACTTAAATACTTTACGAATAATGAATTTGAGGTGCTAGATGCTGGGTGCGGTACAGGTCTTGTTGGAGAGATACTTCACAAAAAGGGTATAAAAAATATAGTTGGCGTTGACTTTTCTCAGCAAATGCTTGACTTAGCTCTTAAAAAAAATGTATATAAATCCCTGCACTTAATGGACTTGACTAAGAAACTTGATTTCGAAGATGATACTTTTGATGCAATTGTTTGTGCTGGCACATTTACATGTGGTCATGTAGGTCCTGAGGCATTTGTAGAAATGGTGCGCATAACAAAAAGTGGTGGATATATAAGTTTTACTGTCCGCAAACAAGAGTGGGAAGCTTTGCCATATGAAAAAACTATCAAAGATCTAGAAGAAGCTGAGTTATGGCACGAGATTGAGCGCTTCACTTCAGACTATAACGTTCAAGAAGGTATAAGTTGTCAATTATGCTTATATCAAATAGCCGCATAAAATAAGATGTCTTTAAGTTTTTCTAATCAGAATAGAGCTTATATTTTTGCCGGTATTGCAATATTTTTCTGGTCTACTGTTGCCACTGCTTTTAAGCTTTCATTAGAGCATTTAGAGCCTATCCAGTTAGTTTTTTATTCGACGATATTTTCTGTATTAGTACTTTTTTTTATTGTTCTTTTTCAGGGTAAGCTAAAGTTAATTAAAAACTTCTCAAAGTATGCTCTGTTAAAGTGCGCTTTTCTTGCACTTTTAAACCCGTGTCTTTATTACATCATTCTTTTTAAGGGTTATGATATATTGCCTGCTCAAGAGGCTATGGTGATTAATTTTAGTTGGCCTGTAATGATTGTTATTTTATCGATTCCAATTCTTAAGCAAACAATAGATATTAAGTCTTTTCTGTCAATTATTGTTAGCTATATTGGCGTTGTAGTTATTGCGTCAAAGGGTAATGTATTTTCAATGCAGTTTGAAAGTCCGTTAGGAGTTATCTATATTCTAATTACTACTGTTATATGGGCCTTATTTTGGCTCTTTAATACCAAAAATTCTAATGACACTGTTGTAAGTTTGTTTTTAATATTTCTCTTTAGTTTGCCTTATATTTTATTAATTGTTTACTTTAGTAATTCATTTATCATCCCCTCAATAGAAGGCTTTATTGGTTCTGCATATATAGGCTTATTTGAGATGGGCATTTCTGTAGTTCTTTGGCAGGTAGCTTTAAAAACTTCAACAACTGTTTCTAGAGTTGCTAGCTTAGTTTTTATTACTCCTTTTTTATCTCTTCTGATTCTTCATTTTGTATTAAAAGAGGCTATCTTAACTTCAACTATTATTGGCGTTATCCTTATTTTCCTAGGTTTATTTTTACAAAAGTATTTCACTAAAAAAAACTCAGAAGTTTTTTAGTTTTTAAGTAGTATTAAACTTGGATAAGTCAATATTACAAGATGTTACAAGCTTCTCTAAAGTCTAGGCGTGGTGCCCGAGAAAGCAACTTGGACTCATCTCCATAACCAATCCCACATATAAAGATGGCCTTGTATTTGTTGTCAGGGAAAAATTCTTGATTTAATTTTTCTTTGTTAAAGCCAATCATTGGGCAACAATCTAGACCTATTGAACGGGTTGCCATAATAAAGTAAGCTCCTTGGAGCGCTGAATTAAATTCAGCAGTAGACTTTATTTTTTTATCCTTGCCTTCGTACCATGATTTAGCATTATTATGTGGTGAAAGGTAGGGAAGCTTTTGATAGAACTCAGTGTCATAACTGATGACAACAACGGCAGGAGAATTCATAGCTTTATTGATGTTTCCTTGATCTAATGAAGGCTTAAGTTTTTCCTTGGCTTCTTTACTTCGAATAAAAGTGAATCGAGCTGGACAAGTGTTGGAAGAAGTTGGTGCAAATTTAAGTAAATCATAGATTTGATGAATTTGCTGGTCATTTATATCTTTATTTATCCAGCCTTTATGACTTCGTGCTTTTGTAAAAAGTTTATCTAGACTTGAAGTTGAAAGCATATAATTTATCCTTAATATTTGAATTAATATGCTTGATTATAAGTTCTTTTAGTATTTCTTTATATTAGATATTGAAAGATATAAAATTGAATTATGGAAAACTGTATTTTTTGTTCAATCATTAAAGGTGATATACCTGCTGAAAAGCTTTATGAGGATGACAAAGTTTTAGCCTTTAAGGATGTTAATGCCCAGGCGCCAGAACATTTTCTAGTAATACCTAAAGAGCATATTTCTACTCCTAACGATGCTACTGATGAAGCTTTATTAGGTAGGTTAAATATTACCGCTTCAAGGATCGCTAAGGAACGTGGATTTGCTGAAAAAGGCTATAGGCTTGTTATGAACTGCAATAGTGATGGCTGTCAAAGTGTATTTCATATACATCTTCATTGCCTAGGTGGCCGACAAATGTCTTGGCCGCCAGGTTAATATCTTGTGATAAGTTCAATAATTATTCTTCACTGCGTGAATAGTTGAATTAAAATAACCCCATCTCACATTGCTCTTATGAGTGTGACTTTCAATTTAAAAATATTAAGGAAAGAATGAGCCAAAACGGCATTGAGCGACAAAGCGTTGGAGATTATAGTGAGCGCGCTTATCTTGATTACTCAATGTATGTCATTCTTGACCGTGCACTACCTTTTGTTGGTGACGGCTTAAAGCCTGTTCAAAGACGCATTATCTATGCGATGAGTGAGCTTGGTCTAAAGTCTACTGCAAAATTTAAAAAGTCAGCTAGGACTGTTGGAGACGTTTTAGGTAAATTTCATCCGCACGGAGATAGTGCTTGTTATGAGGCTATGGTGTTGATGGCTCAACCTTTTTCTTATCGCTATCCCTTTATTGATGGTCAGGGAAACTGGGGAGCTCCAGATGACCCAAAATCATTTGCAGCAATGCGATATACAGAATCTAAATTATCGCCTTATGCAGATTTACTTCTCAGTGAAATCAATCTAGGTACAGTAAGTTGGACAGATAATTTTGATGGCACAATTCAAGAGCCACAGCAATTACCTGCGCAGGTTCCAAACTTATTGTTAAATGGCACCTCAGGGATTGCTGTAGGTATGGCAACTGATGTGCCTCCTCATAATCTTATAGAGATAATTACTGCATGTATTAAGCTTCTAGAAAAGCCTTCTACTGATCTTGATCAATTAATAAAGATACTACCTGCCCCTGACTATCCAACAAATGCATATATAGTTAACTCTAGAGATGAGCTCTACAAAATATATGAGACCGGTTATGGGTCGGTAAAAATGAGGGCAAGTTACATCAAGGATGATGGTGAAATTGTTATTGAAGCCCTTCCATATCAAACATCTGGTGCCAAAGTTATTATGCAAATTGCCGCACAGATGCGCAACAAGAAGCTGCCATTAGTTGAGGATCTTCGTGATGAGTCTGACCACGAGAATCCGACTCGAATTGTTATCGTTCCGAGATCTAATAGGGTAGATTGTGATCAGCTAATGTTGCACTTGTTTGCCACTACTGACCTTGAGAAAAATTATCGCGTTAACATGAATGTTATTGGTCTAGATGGTAAACCGCAAGTTAAGCCATTAATTCCATTATTAAAAGAGTGGTTGCAATATAGAACGCAAGTGGTTGTCAATCGACTTCAGTTTCGACTAAATAAAATTTTAGATCGCTTACATATTCTTGAAGGGTTACAGGTAGCTTATCTTAATATTGATGAAGTTATAGCTATAATTCGACGCGAAGAAAAACCTAAGCCAGTTCTCATTGCAAAATTCAAGCTTAGTGAAATTCAAGCTGAAGCTATCCTAGAACTTAAGTTGCGTCATCTAGCAAAGCTTGAAGAGATTAAAATTAAAAGCGAAGTTGAAAAACTTGAGAAAGATCGCAAAACCATTGAATTACTTCTCTCAAGTGAAACAAGATTAAAAACCTTCATTAAAAAAGAGCTACGAGTTATCCTTGAAGAGTTTGGAGACCAGAGGCGATGTCAAATTATTTCAGATGTTCCTTCCGCACAGGCTTTCAATGATCAGGACATGATTCCTGCTGAAAATGTTACAGTAGTGCTAAGTGAAAAGGGCTGGGTAAAAGCCGCCAAGGGGCATGAAATTGACTCTTCTTCACTAAACTATAAGTCTGGCGACACCTTCCTAAAGGATGCTAAAGGTAGAAGTAATAAGATGGCATTTTTTATTGACTCTACTGGCAGGTCATACACTTTACTAGCTAATAGTCTTCCTAGCGCTAGAGGTCAAGGAGAACCCTTAACTGGAAGATTGGCACCACCTATTGGTGCAGAATTTATTGATGTTATTATGGGCAAAGATGATCAGCTAGTAATGCTTTCATCTGATGCTGGTTATGGCTTTATATCAAACCTAGGTAATTTAAAATCAAAAACCAAGTCTGGTAAACATGTGATTACATTATCTAATCAAGCAAAAGCTATTAGACTTGCTATGGTTGAAGATATAGAAAGTCAGTTTGTTGCAGTCGTTACCAATAGGGCTAGATTGTTGATATTTCCTGTCTCTGAATTGCCACAACTTTCCAAAGGCAAAGGTAATAAACTTATTCAGATTGCAACAAAAGACTTTATTGCTGGTGAAGAGTTTGTTGTTGGAATTTGTGCAATTAAAGATAATCAAAAATTAAGAGTCCAATATGGTAAGAATGGAAAGAAACACAAAAATTATTCTTTTGAAGATTTAATTAATTTTGTTAGTCACCGTGCTCGAAAAGGTTTAATTCTTCCAGGTGTTTTTAATAAAGCTGACAGTATAGAAGCAATTGATTAGTTCTATACTTGATATAGCCCAAGAAGGCTTCTAGTTTGTATCTTAAGCTCTATTCTCACACTTAATGTAGGTGGAATAGTGACATTCAAACAGGTATAATTCCGTTTTTTATCAATTTTTCAGAAAATGTTCGTCCTAAAAATTGTAACAGACTTTGCATCTGCACACTCCCTACGTGATTATCCTGGCGATTGTGCTAGACTTCATGGTCATAACTGGCAAGTAGAAGTGTCTGTCGGTTCTCAAGTTTTAGACGAATCTGGTATTGCCATTGATTTTCGCGAAATTAAGAAGCAAACTAAGTTGGTAGTTAAGAGATTAGATCACCAATATTTGAATGATATTAAGCCTTTTGATGTGCTTAATCCAACTGCGGAAAATATTGCTAAATATTTTTTTGAAGAAATTGATATTTTAATTAATAATCAAGACGTTAAGGTTAAAGAAGTTACCATTTGGGAAACACCAAGATCAGCAGTTACTTATTCGGAATGATAAAATGAAAAATACACAACTTCCAGATACACAGAATACTAAAGATATTCGTAATATTGTTATTAACCAGGTTGGTATAAAGGATATTTTGCATCCAATTAACTTTATCAATCGTGATAATGAATCCTTCCCATCGGTTGCTAATTTTACAATGACTGTCAGGTTGCCAGAAAATGTCAAAGGCACGCATATGTCTAGGTTTATTGAAATTTTAAATGCTAATGAATGCAGTTTTAGTGTTGAAAGTTTTATGGATTTAGTTCAAACAGTTGCTCAAAAACTTGATTCAAATAGTGCTCATATTGTCGTGCACTTTCCATTTTTTCGTAAAAAGTCTGCGCCTTCTTCAGGTGTACAAAGTTTACTGGACTACCAAGCAACATTAAGCGGTAGTATTGTTGATGAAAAAAGTAATCTATCTGTTAAGGTTGAAGTACCAGTTACCAGTCTTTGTCCATGTTCAAAAAGTATCTCTAAATATGGTGCTCATAACCAAAGGTCGCACATCACTATCGAAGCAATAGCAACTGCAGGGAGCGTAATATACTTAGAGGATTTGATTGATTTAGCAGAGCAGAAAGCATCAAGTGAGCTTTATGCTATTTTGAAGCGTGATGACGAGAAGATTGTTACTGAAAGGGCTTATGACAACCCAGCTTTTGTAGAGGATATTGTCAGAGATATTGCTGTTGAGCTAAATAGCAATGAAAAAATTAATTTTTATTCACTTGAGTCAGAAAATTTTGAATCTATTCATAATCATTCTGCTTATGCAATGATAACAAATCGAAAGTAAACCTATGCAATACAACACTGATAATGTTCGAATTATTTCGAGTGCACCGATGGTGTCACCGAAAAATCTTATAGATAAACTTCCTTTGTCTGAAAAGGCGGCATCGGGAATAGTTAATGCTAGGAAAGCTATAAAAAATATACTCTATGGCGATGATAAACGTCTCATGGTTCTTGTTGGTCCTTGCTCCATTCATGATACTAATGCTGCAATGGAATATGCCAATAAACTATTAAAGCTAAAAGAGGAGCTATCTGAAGATTTACTTATCGTTATGCGCGTTTATTTTGAAAAGCCTAGGACCACAGTTGGTTGGAAGGGATTAATTAATGACCCATATTTAGATGAGAGTTTTAATATTGATAAAGGTCTTGAAACTGCCAGAAAGTTGCTTGTTGATTTGGGCGAACTTAATATGCATGTTGGTGTTGAGTATTTAGATGTTTTAACCCCTCAATATCTATCCGATTTGATTTCATGGGGTGCTATAGGTGCTAGAACAACTGAAAGTCAATCTCATAGAGAGTTAGCATCTGCACTGTCTTGTCCAGTTGGCTTCAAAAATGGCACCGGTGGCTCTTTAGAAATTGCATTTGACGCTATTCAATCTGCAAATAGTCCTCATCACCTTCTCTCAGTCAATAAGAATGGGGGTATTAGCCATTTTACTTCTCTAGGTAATGAGACAGCTCATATCATTCTTAGAGGAGGCAAGGATGGGCCGAATTACTCTGAAGGGCATATTGAAAAAACCTGTGACGCTTTAAGTAAAAAAGGATTAGTTTCTAAAGTAATGGTCGATTTTTCTCATGCAAATTCTGAAAAACAATATAAAAATCAACTAAAAGTTGGCGCTAATATAGCTTCACAGATTGAAAACGGTTCGAATTCAATTTTTGGCGTTATGATTGAATCTCATCTTAACGAAGGTAATCAAAAAGTTGGCCCTCTATCTTCACTTAAATACGGTGTTAGTATTACTGACAGTTGTATTGGCTGGGGAGACACTGAAATGCTTTTGAGGGACTTGGCAAAGTCGGTCAAAGTTCGCAATAATTAAAGCATTTTTTTAACTTTTCTTTAGTTAAAAATGACTAAATTTTAGCTATTTTTTAACCCATCTAGGGTACAATAAAATCTAGTTCTTTTTATAGGTTTTTTGTATGTCTGACGATAACGATTCTGAAGAAATTTTTGAAGAAAAATACCCCATAGTAACAATAGAAGATGAGATGCGTGACTCCTATTTGGAGTACGCAATGAGTGTTATTGTTGGCAGGGCTTTGCCTGATGTAAGGGATGGCTTAAAGCCAGTCCATCGACGTGTTCTTTACGCCATGGAAGTGCTTGGTAATGACTACAATAAATCTTATAAAAAATCTGCCCGAATTGTCGGTGATGTTATTGGTAAATATCACCCTCATGGTGATACGGCAGTTTATGACACTATAGTTAGAATGGCGCAGCCATTTTCGATGAGAAATATACTTGTAGATGGTCAGGGTAACTTTGGTTCAGTTGATGGTGACCGAGCGGCCGCTATGCGTTATACAGAAATACGTATGACAAAGCTCTCCCATGAGCTCTTAAGAGACTTAGACAAGGACACGGTTGAATTTATTGATAACTATGACGGGTCTGAAAGTGAACCTTCAGTATTGCCAACTCGTGTACCAAATTTATTAGTAAATGGCTCTTCAGGAATTGCTGTTGGTATGGCTACAAATATGCCACCTCATAATCTTTTGGAGGTTACTGAAGCTTGTCTTAGGTTTATTGATAACGAGGACATAACGGTTGATGAGCTTTTAGAAATATTGCCTGGTCCTGACTTTCCTACTGCCGGAATAATCAATGGTGCAAGTGGAATTCGTGAAGCTTATGAAACTGGTAAAGGAAAGATTTATTTGCGTTCAAGATCCCATGTTGAAGGCGAAGATAAGTTAAGCATTGTTGTAACAGAGCTTCCCTATCAAGTTAATAAGGCGAGACTTATTACAAAAATTGCTGAACTTGTCAAAGACAAGAAGATTGATGGTATTACTGGTCTGAGGGATGAATCAGATAAGGATGGTATGCGAATGGTTGTTGAGCTTCGAAGAGGTGAAGTGCCAGAAGTTATGCTTAATAATCTATATAAGCTAACTGAAATGCAAACTGTTTTTGGTATCAATATGGTTGCAATTGACCATGGAATGCCAAAATTAATGAATCTTAAGTCTGTGTTAAGCGCCTTTATTGCTCATCGAAGAGAGGTGGTTACTCGTCGCTCTATTTTTGAGCTTAATAAAGCAAAAGACCGAGCCCATTTATTAGAAGGTTTATCTGTAGCGCTTTTCAATATTGATGAAGTTATTGAGCTGATAAAGGCTGCACCTAATCCAAGTGATGCAAGAGATGGCTTAGTTGCAAGAACATGGCAAGGTTCAGTTATACAAGAGCTTATTGGTGATAGAGATATGTCTCAATTCAAGCCGCAAGATTTAAATCCAAAGCTTGGCCTTCAAAAGAATGGTGATTATCAATTATCAGAGAAACAGGCTCAAGCTATTCTTGATTTAAAGCTTCATAGACTTACTGGGCTTGAAAAAGACAAAATATTTAATGAATTCAATGAGTTATTAGAAGAAATTAAAAAACTGCTTGATATCCTTCAAACTCCAGATCTTTTAATGGAAGTAATTCGACAAGAAATCACTGAAATTAGAGATAATTTTGGCTCAGCTAGAATGACTGAAATTATTGAAAGCAAGATTGACCTAACTCTAGAAGACCTAATTGCTCAAGAAGATCGAGTTGTGACATTATCTCATGGTGGCTATGTTAAAGCTCAATCTCTTAGTGATTATCATGCTCAGCGTAGAGGCGGAAAAGGCAAAGCAGCTACAAAAATGAAAGATGAAGATTTTGTAGATCAATTATTTGTAGCTAATTCACACGACACCGTATTGTGTTTCTCTTCAACGGGAAAGGTTCACTGGCTAAAAGTTTATGAACTGCCAATGGCTTCAAGAATTTCAAGAGGAAAGCCAATCATTAATCTACTACCTATTGAACAGGATGAGTCAATCAATGCCATTTTGCCAGTAAAAGAATTTACAGATGATCAGTATGTATTTATGGTTACGAGTACCGGAACTTGTAAAAAAACATCACTTAAAAACTTTTCTCGTCCAAGAAAAGGCGGCATCATTGCTATTGACTTAAGAGATGATGATAAATTGGTTGGTGTTGAGATTACAGCCGGTGAGCATGACATCTTATTATTCTCGTCAGCTGGAAAGTCTATTCGCTTTAGAGAGTCAGATGTTCGTGTGGTAGGAAGAACTGCTATAGGGGTTAGAGGGATACGATTAGCTGATAACGATAAAGTGGTATCTTTAATCGTTGCTGAATCTAATGATCCTATTCTCACAGCAACTGAAAAAGGTTATGGCAAGAGAACTCAATTGGATGAGTATCGCACTCAAGCGAGAGGAGGTTCTGGAGTTATCTCTATTAAAACGTCTGAGAGAAATGGACAAGTTGTTGGCGCTATTCAGGTGACTGATGAAGATGAAATGATGCTTATTTCAAATAAAGGAACCTTAGTTAGAGCTCGAGCAGTTGATGTATCAATTATTGGACGGAATACTCAAGGTGTTACTCTAATTAATATAGCAGATGACGAAAAGCTAGTTTCAGTAGCTAAAATTGCAGAATCTGAAGAAGATGATTCAGAAGACGATGTTCAATCAGAAGATGATTCTAGCTCAGAAGTGATTTCTAAACCAAAAGAGGACTCTCAGTCAGAAGAGTAACTTAATTTAAAAAAAACCTATTAATTTTTTATACATATTTTTTTTAATCTAAGTTCTATTATGAGTTCTATTTAATGATACTTAAGCTTTTTTAGCGCAAGAAAACTCAAAAAGCCATTGATGTCTTGCTATAATCTTCTTTCGGTGTAGAGAATTTTTGCTCACTGAATACTATTAAAAAAAGGAGTAAAAAATATGAATATTAAATTTTCTATGAAAGTGTTTGGCGCTGTTGCTTCAGCATTTTTATTAAGCACAGCTGCTAATGCTGCCTGTGGCAAAATCACCATGGCAGACATGAACTGGCCTTCAGCATCTTTGATGGCTCATGTTGATAAAGCGATGTTAGAAGCAATGGGCTGTGATGTTGAGCTTGTAGTTGGTGCTACAATGACTACATGGGCTTCAATGGATGCTACAGGAGAGCCAGATGTTGCTGCTGAAATCTGGGCTAATGCGATGGCTACACTTGTTGATAGTGCGGTTGGAGCAGGCAGAATACATATTGGTAATGCTGCGCCAATGAGTGGTCTAGGTGAGGGTTGGTGGATTACACCTTACACGCAGGACGCATACCCAGAACTAGTTACAGTCGAAGATGTTATAGCTCGACCTGATTTATTCCCTTCCAAAGAAGACCCTTCTAAGGGTTTCTTTATGGGTTGTCCTGCTGGTTGGGGTTGTCAATTAGCAAGCCAAAGTCTTTTCAGAGCCCATGGAATGGCTGACAAAGGATGGGTACTAGGTGATCCTGGTACAGCAGCTGGTCTTGATGGCTCTATTGCGAAAGCCTCTGAGCAAGGTGAAAACTGGTTTGGTTACTACTGGAATCCAACTGCATTGGTTGGTAAATATGACCTCAGGTCTCTTGACTTAGGGCCATTTGCCGGTAATGATAACTGGGATAGTTGCATTGCTCTTGGTTGGGATGGTTGTTCTGACCCTCAGATTTCTGGATGGACTGAGTCACGTGTCAACACTTTGGTGAGTGACAATTTTTTCTATAACGGACCAACAGAAGGTATGGACTACTTTGCAGCACGTATATGGCCTGGTACTATCATGAACTCTATGCTTGTTTGGATGGGTGAAACTGGTGGTACTGGATCTGACGCTGCTACTCATTTTCTTTCGAATCATGCAGATGTATGGAAGGCATGGGTTGACGCTGACATAGCTGCCTCTGTTGAAGCTGCTTTATAAGTTAGAAAAGTAGAAAAATAAGTACTGATAATTGCCCGTAGATTTTATATTTACGGGCAATTTTTATTGGAGTGACACATGGCAGTTAGACCGATACCTAAACAAAGTATATTAGATTGCCTTCCAACTGCAGTTGAAATTGGCGACTTAAGAATTGCCAATAAAGACCTAAATTTCATTCAAGCAATGACTAAAAGGGCAGATGACTTAACGTCACAAGCTCTAAGTGCGACAGATTATACTCAGCTAGTCAAAATCACTGATAACTATACCAAACTTGCAGATCGAGCTAGTGTCAAAGCTCAAACTTTAAAGGATTTTTCAAATGAAACAAATCCTCTAACTGAGGTAAATAGTGCTGCAGAACTGTTTGAAAAAGTTCAATTATTGTCTCAAGCCCTAGCAAATAAAACTCAGGAACTTGGAACTCAGTTTAACTCTAACGCAACTACTCAATATGAGGTTTATAACAATTCTATTGCAGAACTCTCAAGCAGGGTTGATTCGATAAATTCACCCAATCAAGTTATTTCTATATTTAAGGATATAGAACCCATTCTAAAGGATATAGAGGAAAACTCACGCTATCTAATTAGTAACGATAATGCCAGTGAACTTGTTAATAAAGTTGAATTGTTGGCGCAACAATACTCTGATAAAGCAGACACTTATGCCCCATCGTTTATGAGTGATATCGCTTCAGAGGTAGGTTTCATAAACGAGAAAATTCGAGGACTTATAGGTCAGGTCGACTCTCTCAATTCGAATATCGAAGTTCAGTCCCATATTGAGCAAATTTCTCAAACAAGGGATCAGGTAAATTCTTTAGCTTCAACGTATAAGAGTTTTTCTGGTTCTAAAGACATGATTTTCAGTTTGGATGAGTTGAGTATCTCAACCCATGCAAAAGTACAAGATATGTTTGATAGTAACGAGATTGTATCAAACTTAATACCTTTATTGAATGATTCTGAAGCTCTCTCTAAAGCGGTCAAAGAAGCTTCTATAAGGACCGATGTTAGTTCAGTTGAAAACGTATTAATGCCACTAGTTAATAAAACAAATGAGCTAAGTGCAAAAGTAATCGATTTAGCGGCTCAGTATGAGGTTGGTAATTATGCAGAAATAAAGGTTAATGTAATCAAAAATCTTGATAAAGTAGTGCAAAGGCTTGATAGAACATATCAGTCCATTCGTTCTACTGACCCAGAAACTTTGTCAGCAACTATCAGTAAATTGTCTCAAAATATTGAAACTCAATTTGAGTCTACTCAATCAGTTGACCCCGTTACTCAAGGAGATTATTTTGCGACTTTATCGACTCAGGTAATTGACGCAATTAACGTATCTGACTTTTCTTTGTTTGTCAATAACGCTATATCAATACCTCGTGATGTGATGATGAATTCACGTATCTGTGTTGACTCAGCCTTTAGAGACTTTACGAGAGAGTTTGGGGATATTATTGAAAAAATATTTGATCCATTATTATTCTTTTTAGCTCAATTTGAACAACTATTACTTGCCACGCCTTGGCCTGTTTTTTTATTAGGAGCGGGCGCACTAGCTTGGGTTGGTTCCAGAAGTGTTAAGGTTACAGTGGGAGTAATACTAGGCTTCTTTTCTATTGGATTCCTTGACATGTGGGCTCCTATGATCTCTACTGTCACTATGATAGCTACTGCCACTCTGCTATGTCTAACGATTGGGATACCCCTTGGAATATGGATGTCACGCTCTGACAGAGCTCAGTCAACGATTACACCGGTGCTTGACATCATGCAAACGATTCCTTCTTTTGTCTATCTAATACCCGTTGTTATGTTGTTAGGTATAGGCAAGGTTCCTGGCTTGATTGCGGTTTGTATTTATGCAATGCCACCTATTGTTCGTTTAACAAATTTGGGTATTCGTTTAGTTGACAAGGAGGCTATGGAGGCAGCAGACGCATTCGGTGCGACCTATAGGCAGCGTTTATTTATGG
>JAPYSK010000007.1 GCA_029936515.1 Candidatus Thioglobus sp. | reverse complement strand
AATTTATAAACAATAGTAGAATACGTTTCACACCATAACTTAATTAACCACATTTTTTATTGTGATTGAATAACAGATTCTTGTTGGTATACTAAGTTGAATTCAAACAAACCTTTAGTATGAAACCATGAGCTCTTATAAGGTATTTAAACATCAAGAAAAGGGGTTTAGGGCAGTTAAATCTGGTTTTGCATGGTTAGCGCCTTTTAACCCTATTTGGCCTTTATTTAGAGGTCTATGGTTGATATTCATTTCATATATTATTATTATTCTTGTTTTAGCTGGGATTGATGTTGAAATTTATGGATTTGAAGGTTACATAGATATTCCAAAAGCTTCTGACTTTCAATTAATTTTTTTTATTATTCAAATTATTATATTAGTAACTCCTGGATTTAAAGGAAATGAATGGACTTCAAATAATTTACAAAAAAAAGGTTACGTATTAGATTGCTCAATAGAGGCTAAAAACAAAAATGAAGCAATTGCATTAGCTCACAATCAAGAAACTCAGAGAGAACAGTAAGTCAAAACAATGACTTATTAACAACTTGACGAATCCTGTGATAAGAGGTTTTTAGGCATTATCTTTTACGAAATTACACAACCAAGTCAAACTCATAGAAATGAGCAAGTTAATACAAAATACTAAAGCCGTGAATCTTTGGTTTGAAAGTAAAAAAAGTTTGACTTACAACTTGAAGATTAGTTTTCTTATAAAAGAATCAAAAAAAATCCCACAGAAATAACTTTAACTATGTGATTTATCTGTGGGAAAAGCTAAAATACTATATATAAAGGATTTAATCCCAGAAAATTAATGCGTCCCCAATAGCACTTATGACATTCACTGTTCCACCAATTACTGCTTTAGGTACAGCTAGCACTTGATCCGCACAACCAGTTGCAAGTAATGCCAAGATGGCAATAAATAAAAATTTTAACTTCATAACTATCTCTCCTTGTTAATAGAAACTCGATTATAAAGTAATTAAATTATTCTGATAATCAAATATTCCTATAAATACTCTTTTATTTAAAAAAAAATCTCAAATTAATTCATAGCATAATTATTATCAGTATTTTGTTATAATCGTTCCAAGCAACCATTTATGTGTTCAAAATGAATTACTTGATTAAACTAATAATTTTAACTTTAGGTGCCTTAATTACCAACATTTCTATTTCAGAAACCTTAGCAATCGATGCTCAGGAAAGGGGTATTAATTCAACTTGTGCATCTTACTTAGGTCAAATTGAAGAATCTTATAGCTTGAATGGCTTGAATATAACTTTTGCTCATCTCAGTGACCCCTCTTTGTTGCCATCTCTTCACATTTCTACTAAAAATTATAACAATGGAAGCTCTACATTTTCAGCAACCTTATCTCCAGATGGAGATTATTGCTATCTTTCAACAGTCATTGTAACTTCTGTTAATAATCAAAATTGCGCAGAAATTACTTCGTTGAAAAAGGAAGAAAATCCATCACTCAATGATACAACCTATGCTGATGGTGCATTCACTATACTTACACCTCCAGACAACAAGTACCAACTAATTCTTACTACTAGTGGAGAGAATGGTTGCATGATGACAGAAACTCGTATGTTATGGCCTGGGAAATAATTTCCTATTTCTAAACCTAGTCTTTTATCATTTTTTTTTGTCAAGTTATTGATTAATTAATATCATAGAAAATTTATTTAATTCTTTCTATAATGTAATCTTTAAAAAAATAATTAATAGGAACTAAATATGCAAAGAATATTTCTCTTCTTAGTAACTAACATCGCCATCATGGTTATCCTTAGTATTACATTAAGGATACTAGGTGTTGAAAGTCTTTTAGCGCAAAACGGTAGCGATTTAAATATTAACGCTTTAGTCATTTTTTCAGGCCTTTTTGGCTTTGGTGGAGCTTTTATATCGCTAGCTATTTCAAAATGGATGGCCAAAAGAATGACCGGCGCAAAAGTTATTGACCAACCTACTAATAACGTTGAAAAATGGCTCATTGAAACGGTTGAAAAGCAAGCTGGGATTGTAGGTATAAAAATGCCAGAAGTTGCAATTTTCCCTTCACCTCAGATGAACGCTTTTGCTACTGGGGCAAGCAAAAATAATGCCTTAGTAGCTGTATCTCAAGGTTTACTTGATAATATGAATAAGGGCGAAGTGGAAGCGGTAGTAGGCCATGAAATGAGCCATGTAGCTAATGGTGATATGGTAACCCTCACACTTATCCAAGGAGTCGTTAACACCTTTGTTATTTTCTTCTCTAGAGTTATTGGGCATCTAGTTGATAGAGTTATACTAAAGAATCAACGCGGCTATGGAATTGGATATTTTGTTACAACAATCTTTGCTCAAATTGTGCTCTCAATTTTAGCGAGTGTTGTAGTGATGTATTTTTCTAGAAAAAGAGAATATGTAGCTGACACTGGTGGCGCTGATTTAGCAGGCCATGAAAACATGATAAATGCCCTTAAACGTCTAGCACAAAAAGAGCCTGAAGCTCTTCCTGAGCAGTTAGCAGCATTTGGAATTGGCGAAAAACCTAAAGCTGGTTGGCGTCAACTTTGGTCATCACATCCACCATTAGAACTGAGAATAGAAGCATTAGAAAAAAGAGCAAATAACTCTAAATAAGGTTTTAATGTCTATATCCATTAAAAACCCAGAGCAAATTGAAAAGATGCGGATTGCTGGAAAGCTTGCAGCAAGCGTACTAGAAATGATTGGTGTGCATGTAAAAGTAGGTGTAACAACAGAAAAACTTGATCAAATCTGTCATGATTTCATAGTTAATGAACTTAAAGCAATACCCGCACCACTTAACTATAACGGCTTTCCTAAATCTATATGCACATCAGTTAATAATGTTGTTTGTCATGGAATTCCAGGAGAGAAAAAACTAAAAAAGGGTGACATTATTAACATTGATATAACTGTTATTAAAGACGGTTTTCATGGTGATACATCTAAAATGTTTATTGTCGGAAAACCAAGCGTTAAAGCTTCTCGAATTTGTAAAGTTACTCATGAATGCCTGATGCTTGGTATTCATCAAGTTAAGCCAGGTATTCACTTGGGTGAAATTGGTAAAGTAATTGGTGCTCATGCTCAAAATAAAAACTGTTCAGTTGTTCGGGATTATTGTGGTCATGGTATTGGATTAGGTTTTCATGAATTACCTCAAGTAATCCACTATGATGATGGAAAAGTTAATCGAAGTCCTATTTTAGAACTAGGAATGACATTTACTATTGAACCTATGATTAATTTAGGGAGTTATGAGGTTATTACCTCAAAGCTTGATGGGTGGACAGTAACCACCAAAGATCGTTCTCTTTCCGCACAATGGGAACACACAATCCTTGTAACTGAAAATGGTTATGAAATTTTAACACTTCGTGAAGAAGAAAAAAATTCTCAACATCAATAGATTAAGCCTTCGAGGTATAAATTGATTAATAAGCTTGTGCTAAAATAACACTTTTTCTAGACTAACATTTTGGTACTGTGAAGCGCTTAAGAAATTATTTCATATCCGGACTTTTGTTTTGGATACCCCTAGCTTTAAGTGTCCTAGTTATCAAGTTCTTTTTAGAAGTTGTTAATAACTTTATTCCTGCAAGATTCCTTCCTGAAGCCTTATTGAATCTAGATACTTCAATTCCTGGATCAGGGATACTTCTTGTCATAGTAATTATTCTTCTTACTGGAGCATTGGTGACCAATATATTGGGTCGAAAGCTATTAGCACTATGGGAGAGAGCTCTCAATAAAATTCCAGGCTTTAGAAATATCTATAACGTATTGAAAAAAGTTTCAACGACGGTTTTAAATGCCTCAAGCGACAGTTTCAGAAAGGCTTTTTTAGTACAATATCCAAGCAAAGGAATTTGGGTAATTGCATTTCAATCAGGCGATTACAAAGGTGAAGCCGAATCTCTTATTGGTAAAGAAATTATAAATCTTTTTGTTCCCACAACTCCTAATCCAACTTCAGGCTTTTTTATTATGGTCTCAAAAAAAGACGTATTAGAACTTAATATGAGCGTTGAAGAAGCATTTAAATTAGTAATTTCTGCAGGCGTTGTAACACCTGACACTGTAGACATAAAGGAAGATAAATGAGAACACATTTCTGTGGCGAATTAAACAAAAAAAATCTTAAGCAAGAGGTTACTCTCTGTGGTTGGGTTAATAGAAGACGAGACCATGGTGGTGTTATTTTCTTGGACTTAAGAGATAAAAAAGGTCTTGCACAAATCGTAATTAATCCTGAAACTAGCGATACTTTTAAATTAGCTGAAAGTGTTAGAAATGAATTTGTTCTTAAAATTACTGGTAATGTAATTGCTAGAGCCAGTGAAATGATTAATAAAAAAATTCCCACTGGAGAAATTGAGGTTCTTGCAAGTGAAATCAAAATCTTAAACACTTCAAAGCCAATTCCATTTCAGCTTGACTCTCTAGAGACCTCAGAAGAGGTTAGACTGAAATATCGTTATCTTGATTTACGTCGAGACGAGATGCAAAAAAGATTACGACTAAGATCTAAAGTAACCCATTTTATGCGTGACTTTATGGATAAAAATGATTTCATAGATATTGAAACGCCATTCTTAACAAAAGCCACTCCTGAAGGTGCAAGGGATTACCTTGTTCCATCACGAACACACGAAGGTAGTTTTTTTGCATTACCTCAATCTCCTCAACTCTTTAAGCAGCTTCTAATGATGTCTGGCTTTGAGCGCTATTACCAAATAGTTAAGTGTTTTAGAGATGAAGACTTAAGGGCAGATCGTCAACCAGAATTTACTCAATTAGATGTTGAGACCTCTTTTATGAATGAAGGTGAGATAACATCATTAATGGAAGAAATGGTTAGAGGTCTCTTCAAAGAAGTAAGTAATATAACCCTTACTAAAAAGTTTCCATCGATTACTTATGATGATGCAATGAAGTTATATGGCGTTGATCGACCTGACTTAAGAATACCTCTTCAGTTGGTTGATATGAATGAGACAATGAAAGGAGTTGAGTTTAAAGTCTTTTCAGGTCCGGCAAACAGTGAAAAAGGTAGGGTAGCAGCACTAAAAGTCCCCGGAGGAGCCTCAATTAGTCGCAAGCAAATAGATGAGTATACAAAATACGTAGGTATTTATGGAGCAAAAGGACTCGCTTATATAAAAATTAATGATGATGGCCCATCCTCGCCAATCATTAAATTCCTTGGAGACGAAGTAACTAAGAAAGTAATTAGTCTAACTGAGGCAAAAACGGGCGATATTATCTTCTTTGGAGCAGACAAAGCTAAAATCGTCAACGAAGCTCTTGGAAACCTAAGAGAAAAATTGGCTCATGATTTAAATCTATATGATAAAGAATGGGCACCAATTTGGGTACTCGACTTTCCAATGTTTGAGGTTACAGATGATGGCTCCCTGAATGCTATTCACCACCCTTTTACAGCGCCAAGCGTTGACACTAAAATGTTATTAAAGGATCCTGAAAATTCGCTTTCGCGTGCTTATGATTTGGTTATTAATGGATCTGAAGTTGGTGGAGGTTCAATTCGAATTCATCAAAGTGATATGCAAAAGACAGTCTTAAAATTACTTGGAATTAATGATGAAGAAGCACGAGAAAAGTTCGGCTTCCTTCTTGATGCATTAGATTATGGTTGCCCACCTCATGGCGGTATTGCCTTTGGATTAGATAGACTAGTCATGATTCTTTGTAATGCTGAATCAATTCGTGATGTTATAGCATTTCCAAAAACTCAAACAGCGGCATGCCTTTTAACAGATGCACCATCAACTGTTTCTAAATCTCAGCTTAAGGAATTAAATATAAAAGTTAACCTTCCATTAAAAGCATAATAATGAAGATAGAAAACTCGATTAAGCAATCCCTTAAAGACAACAACGCAACTCTAGTTGCTCACTACTATGTTAGTGCAGATATTCAGACTCTTGCAGAAGAGACTGGGGGTATTGTCTCTGACTCTCTAGAAATGGCAAGATTTGGACAAAATAGTGATGCAGATACTATTATCGTTGCTGGCGTTAAATTTATGGGTGAAACCGCTAAAATTCTATCTCCTGAAAAAAGAGTTCTTGTTATAGATGATCAAGCGACCTGCTCTCTAGACTTATCGTGTCCAATTAAAGACTTTTCTGCCTTTTGTGACCAAAATCCAGATCATGTAGTTGTTGTTTATGCAAATACCTCGGCGGAGGTTAAAGCTCGAGCCGACTGGGTTGTCACCTCAGGTAGCGCACTTAAAGTTGTTAAGCAATTACACAGTGAAGGTAAAAAAGTTCTCTGGGCCCCTGACAAACATTTAGGACATTATGTCCAATCCAAAACTGGAGTTGAGATGCTTATATGGGATGGTGCTTGTGTTGTCCATGAAGAATTTAAAGCCGAGGGTCTTGAAAGACTAATGCAAATCCACCCAGACGCTGGAGTACTAGTCCACCCAGAGTCTCCTAAAGAGGTTATTGCACTTGCAGATGTTGTCGGCTCTACAACTCAACTAATTGATGCTGCTGCCTCGAGACCTGAAAATACATTTATAGTTGCAACCGACAATGGTATTTTTCACAAAATGCGAGAAGTCGCGCCTAACAAAAAATTCATTGAAGCACCAACTATGGGAGAAGGCGCGGATTGCGAATCTTGCGCTCACTGTGGCTGGATGGCAATGAACAGTCTCGAAAAGTGTCTAGATACATTAAATACTGGAAAAAATGAAATTCACATTAACAGTCAAATTATCGAGAAAGCGCAGCACTCTATTCATCGTTTGCTAGAATTTACTAAATAACTTTTGGAGAAAATGAAAGTATATGGCAGGACATAGTAAATGGCATAACATTCAACATAGAAAAGGCGCTCAGGATGCTAAGCGTGGAAAAATATTTACTAAACTCATTAAAGAGATAGTTATTGCTGCAAAAATGGGTGGTGGTGTTCTTGAAAATAATCCATCTCTACGTGCTGTAATTGATAAGGCCCTTGCAGCTAATATGAAGCGAGATACAATAGAAAGTGCCGTCAAACGTGGCTCAGGGGATCTTGAAGGTGAAAACTATGAAGAAATCCGATATGAGGGCTATGGTGTAGGTGGTACTGCCATTATGGTTGACTGCCTAACGGATAATAGAAACCGCACTGTTTCAGATGTAAGGCATGCATTTTCAAAGCATGGAGGCAACTTAGGTACAGATGGCTCAGTATCATATATGTTCACAAAACAAGGCTTTATAAGCTTTATTTCTGGCGATGAAGATGCAATTATGGAAGTTGCAATAGACTCAGGTGCAGATGATATTATTGTTAATGATGATTGCTCAATCGATGTTGTAACGAGTCCAGAGAATTTTTTTCCAGTAAAAGATGCACTTATTGCTAGCAGTCTCACACCCGAACATTCTCAGATAACTATGGAACCAGCTAATCGTATTGATCTAAATCTCGAGGATGCTGAAAAATTTATGAAGCTTATTGATAGACTTGAGGATCTTGATGATACTCAGGAGGTCTATCATAACGCAGATATTTCGGATGAATTAATGTTGCAGTTATGATTTCATTTCATTCGGGGATTCAAGCACTTCGAAAATTTAAAGTAAAAGCAGTAAATGAGAAAATTAACTCAAAATTTTCTAACTTAAACCTATTATCTACCGAATATATTCACTTTATTGAAACAGATAAAGAACTTAATTCTAAAAATAAAACAAATCTAGACAAACTCTTAAATTACGCTCCTCAATTAACCCCCTTAAAGGGGTCTGAAAATATTATAGTTATACCTAGACTTGGAACCATATCTCCATGGTCATCAAAGGCTACTGATATAGTACATCTATGCGGAATGACTGAAATCAAAAGAATAGAACGAGGTGTTATTTATCACTTCAATCGACAAATTATAAAGAGCGAGCTAGTTAACATTCTAAAGGTCATCATGGACAAGATGACTGAATCTCATCTTAAAGATCTTAATGATGTAAATTTTCTTTTTGATGAACTTAAGCCAAAATCCTTCAATAGCATTGACATTCTTACCCTGGGTAAATCAGCAATTAATAATGCAAATATTGAACTAGGACTTGCACTGAGTGCTGGTGAAATAGATTACCTATATGGTCGTTTTAATGAGTTGCAGCGAAACCCTAGAGACATTGAACTTATGATGTTTGCTCAAGCCAACTCTGAGCACTGCAGACACAAAATTTTTAATGCAGACTGGACAATAGATTCAGAAAAACAAGCGATTTCACTTTTTGGGATGATTAAAAATACTTATCATAAAAATCCTAAAGGATTGCTATCTGTTTATAGTGACAATTCAGCAGTTATGACAGGCTATCAATCAACATTCTTTGAGCCGAATGAAGAAGGTATTTACAATTCAAAAATAGCCCATAAAGCGGTCTTAATGAAAGTTGAAACCCACAATCACCCTACTGCTATTGCACCGGAACCTGGAGCTGCAACTGGCTCCGGAGGTGAGATTAGAGATGAAGGTGCAACTGGAAGAGGCTCAAAACCAAAGGCAGGTCTCTGCGGCTTTTCAGTGTCCAATCTAAAAATACCTCATGCTTTAAACCCTTGGGAAAAGGATTATGGAAAGCCAAAACAGATAGCTTCAGCTCTAGATATCATGATTGATGGGCCATTAGGAGCGGCAGCATTTAATAATGAATTTGGTAGGCCAAACACTTGTGGTTATTTTAGAACCTATGAACAAAAAACTAGTAATAATGAAATCAGGGGGTATCACAAACCTATCATGCTTGCTGGAGGTATTGGCAATATTAAAGAAGATCACGTGGAAAAGGGGTTAATTTCTGCTGGAGACAAGCTGATAGTTCTCGGTGGCCCTGCAATGCTAATTGGACTTGGCGGAGGTGCCGCCTCAAGCATAGGGAGCGGTGAGCAAAGTGAAGACCTTGACTTTGCTTCAGTACAACGCGCTAATCCTGAAATGCAAAGACGCGCCCAAGAAGTTATTAACTGCTGTATAAATTTAGATGAAAATAACCCGATTGTTTCTATACATGATATTGGTGCTGGAGGACTTTCTAATGGAATCCCAGAGCTTGTTAATGACTCCATGAGAGGCGCTCATCTTCAATTAAGAAACATTCCAAATGATGAAAAAAAAATGTCTCCATTGGAGATATGGTGCAACGAATCTCAGGAAAGATATGTACTTGCCATTAGAGCAGAAAGTGTTCCATTATTTAGTGAGATATGTGCAAGAGAAAGAGCACTATTTGCGATTTTAGGAGAGGCTACTGAAGATCAACATTTGACCGTGGAAGATTCTCACTTTAACAACAAGCCAATTGATCTTGAAATGTCATTACTTTTTGGATCAACCCCAAAAACACTGATAAATGTTCAGTCTGTCTTTAACACTGAAACAGAATTTAGTAATTCAGAGATTACGCTTGATGAAGCTATTGATCGACTATTAAAATTACCGACAATTGCAAGTAAAAACTTCTTAATCACTATTGGTGATAGAACTGTTACTGGATTAATTGCCAGAGATCAAATGGTTGGCCCATGGCAAGTTCCAGTTGCCGACTGTGCAATTTCATTATCTGACTATACTGGATATCAAGGTGAAGCAATGTCGATTGGTGAAAAAACACCTCTTGCTCTTATTGATGCTCCAGCCGCAGCCAGAATGAGTGTTGGTGAAGCACTGACAAATTTAATGAGCGCCTATATTGAAGACATAAGCCACATTAGCTTATCAGCAAACTGGATGTGTGCAAGCGGCTTTCCTGGCGAAGATGCTAAGCTTTATGAAGCTGTAAAAGCTATTGGAGTAGAACTCTGTCCAGCACTAGGATTAACAATACCAGTTGGAAAAGATTCAATGTCTATGAGAAGCAGCTGGAGTGAAAATGGGCAAGAAAAATCAGTAACTGCGCCGCTATCACTTATTATCAGTGCATTCTCTAAAACTCCTGATGCCAGAATTCAAATTACCCCCCTACTCGATACTGTAATTGAGTCAGAACTTTTATTGATAGATTTAGGATTTGGAAAAAATAGAATGGGAGGTTCTTGCTTAGCTCAGGTATACAATCAAATAGGAAAATCTCCCCCGGATCTTGATGATTCAAAACTGTTTGCTAATTTCTTTTCATTGATTAATCAGTTCAACAAAGAAGGCTTAATAAGTGCTTACCATGACCGATCAGATGGAGGCGCAATTACTACATTACTGGAAATGGCTTTTACATCGCACTGCGGCTTAGATATTCAAACCACTGATCCTATTTTTGAGCTATTCAATGAAGAGTTAGGATGTGTTATCCAAGTCCCTCTTATTAAAAAATCTCAAGTCCTCAATAGGATTGAAAAAATAGGGCTTAATGAATGCACAATCTCTATTGCTAAGATTAACAATAAAGACGAAATACTAATTTATCAAAAAGATCAGTTGCTATTTAGTGATAAACGTGAAAATCTTCAATATAAATGGTCTTCAACCTCCTTTGAGATTTCTAAATTGAGAGATAACCCAATATGTGCCGATTCAGAAAATAAGCAGCTACTAGTTAGATCAAATGGTTTACAAGTTACACCAAGTTTTGATATCAATGAATCTATTAGCGCTCCTTATATAAATGTTGGTAAAAAACCAAAAATTGCAATTTTAAGGGAGCAAGGAATTAATGGTCATATTGAGATGGCTTCAGCCTTTACAAAGGCTGGATTTGATGCAAGTGACGTTCATATGAGTGAAATTCTATCAGGTAATACTTCACTTTCAATATTTCAAGGAATGGCTGCCTGTGGGGGTTTTTCTTATGGAGATGTCTTAGGCGCAGGACGAGGTTGGGCTAACTCTATTCTATTTAATAGTCAAGCTAAAGATGAATTCAGTGAATTCTTTTCTAGAACTGATAGTTTCACATTAGGTGTTTGTAATGGTTGTCAAATGATTTCAAATCTCAAAGAGATTATTCCTGGATCTGAAAACTGGCCTTCCTTTGAACGCAATACCTCTGAGCAATTTGAAGCTAGATTTACAAGCGTTCAAATTCAAAAATCGAACTCTCTTTTTTTTGATGAAATGGCAGGCTCTATAATGCCAATTGCAATTGCACATGGAGAAGGAAGGGCTTGCTTCAACTCTGTAACTGAAAGTACAGACAATATCGCGATGCAATATGTTAATTATCATGGCAATCCTACGCAAACTTACCCTCATAACCCAAATGGATCTGAAAGTGCAGTTGCAAGTCTTTGCAATGAGTCTGGAAGAGTTACCATTATGATGCCTCACCCTGAACGCGTCTTTAGGGCTATACAAAATTCATGGCATCCAGATGATTGGAAAGAGAGGTCACCATGGATGAGAATGTTTGAAAATTCAAGAAAGTGGGTTGGATAATATTTTTTTTTAGAAATTAAAAAAAACATACAGAAATGACGCCGCACAAAATAATCAAAAGCAACAGAAAAACACTCAGTATTTCAGTTAATGACAATGCTGAGCTTATAGTTCGTGCCCCCAAAAGAATATCAAATAACCAAATTAAAGAGTTTATTACTGAAAAAGAGAACTGGATTAATAATAAGCAGACTTTAATAAGGGATCGTCTTAATGATGTCAAGAAAGAACAAAATATGCAACTCTATTTAGGAGCCCTCTTTCCAATAAAAATAGCCCAAATCACAGACAAAGAAATTATATTTAATGGCAAAGAATTTATAACTACTATTCAAAATAAGGATGCATTAAATTTATCTTTAAAATTCTGGTATAAAAAAAAATTCAGAGAAGTTGCGATACCGCGTTTATTTTATTTTGCTAATAAACACAATTTAAAAATTAATCAAGTTCGAGTCAAGGAGCAAAAAACACTCTGGGGGTCGTGCTCTTCTAAAAACAATATCAATTTGAACTACCTATTAATTATGGCTCCATTAAAGGTGATTGACTATGTAATTATTCATGAATTAGTTCACACTATTCATAAAAATCACTCAGCAAATTTTTGGAAGTCTGTTGAGTCAATAATGCCCAACTATGATGATGCTAGGCATTGGCTAAAGGATAACGGATATAAGTTAAGAAACTTATAGTTAATATATAACTCTAACCGTTATACTTCTCAACGGCCCCTTCCATAGCGGCTTTTAATGTATCTTGCTCTGCCATTTCTAAAATAATATCGCCACCACCTACTAATTCAGAATTGAAGTAGATTTGTGGAAAGGTTGGCCAGTCAGCAAAATCAGGAAGGCTCTGAAAAACTTCCTGGTCTTCAAAAATATTGATATAAGCAAACTCAACACCAGTTGAAGCTAATGTTTGAGAGGCTCGAGCAGAGAAACCACACTGAGGAAACTGAGGCGTTCCTTTCATATAAATTACAATTGCAGCGCTATCAACTTGTTTTTGAATTTTTTCTAATACGTCCAATTTAATACTCCAAATATTTTTCCAGCCATTTTAGTATAGTATTAGGCTGACTGTAAAGATTCGTTAAACAATTATTGCTTGATTGCTTGCGAAACGACATACTTTTGGCCCTGCTTTAATTTTTTATAGTTACCAAATACTGATTTAAAATTACTTTTAATAAAATCTTTTAAGCCATTAATTGAGACCACCGTAATGCTGCCGCCAGGTTTTAAAGCTCCCAAGGCATCATAAAGGATAATCGATAACTGTTCACGTCCAACCTTAGCAGGAATATTTGAAATAATCTTGTCAAATTTAATATCATCTGAAACCTGCAAGAAAGCATCTGAAAGATAAGCCTTTGCATTGCTAATGTTGTTTAGTTTTGCATTGAAATTTGCAAGCTCAACAGCAACGAAGTCCTTGTCAACCATATGGACTTGGCCTTTTGTACAATGCTTTGCTAATGCAAGACCAATTGGACCATAGCCACAACCCAAATCTAAACAAACATCATCAGTACTAACACTGATATATTTCATCAATAGAATGGTTCCGTCGTCTATTGATCGAGGACTAAATACTCCCCACCTAGAATGCAATTTAAGGCTACAGTCAAATAGATTGACATCGAGAACGATGTCTTTTTTTAAATTAGGAATATCTTTACGTTCAAACATCAGTTTGTCTTTGTTTTATTTTTGTTGAAATTATTTTATGAGCCTTATCCCCAATATGGCTTTCTCCTCGAGCTTTTGAAAGTTGGACTTGTTTTTCTCTTTCACGATATCGGTTTACCTGAGAGGAATTTTTAGTGCCATAACAGCGAGCACATGAGGCTCCTTTTTCATAATATGGATGCTTTTTATCTTCCTCAGTTATAGGGAATCTGCAAGCATGACACTGATCATATTTTCCTAGTTCAAGTTTGTGCTTGACCGCAACTCTATCGTCAAAAACAAAACACTCTCCCTCCCATAGGCTATCTGTTTCTTGAACCTCTTCAAGGTATTTTAGAATTCCACCTTGTAAATGGTAAACATTTTCAAAGCCCTCTGATTTTAAGTAAGCAGTAGACTTTTCACAGCGAATGCCACCTGTACAAAACATTGCAATCTTTTTATTACGATATTTTTCTAAATTATTTTTTGTGTAACTAGGAAACTCTCGAAATGTTTCAGTATTAGGATTAATCGCACCCTTAAAACTACCGATTTCATATTCATAATTGTTTCGAGTATCAATTAAAACAACCTCAGGATCATTAATGAACTCATTCCAATCGCTAGGCTTCACATATGTTCCAGAAGCATGCGTCGGATCAATATCAGAAATACCTAAAGTTACTATCTCTTTTTTTAACTTAACTTTAAGTCTTTTAAATGGAGGATTTACACTATATGAGTATTTATAATCTATGTCAGCTAGCCTTTTATCGGATTGGAGATAACCTAGAACTTTCTCAATATTGGTTTTTTCACCAGCAATAGTGCCATTAATACCTTCTCTAGCAAGCAATAATGTACCTCTAACATCTAATAACTCCATAAATTTCTTTAAAGGTTTTTGTATTTTTTCAAAGTCATCTAGCCTTGTAAACTTATAGAGAGCACAAATAGTAATCATAATTCTGAAGTGATAATCAATGGATCAATTTTACTATTCACTTACATAAATTTTATAACTTTTTTAGACTATCAAAACGACTTCTATAACTTCATGAGTGCTTAGTTAATTTTAATAATGAGGAGTGTATAATATTGTGCTTCGATTTAAAACAGTTAGCCCAATAATTTATCTCAAAATGCTAAACGATATTCAAAAACCTAGTGATTTAAAAAATCTTAATATTGACGAGTTAAATTCTCTTGCAGAAGAAATTAAACTATTTTTAGTTAGCAGTCTTGATAAAACTGGTGGTCATCTTAGCTCCAACCTTGGCACAATTGAATTAACCTTGGCTTTGCATTATGTATTTGATACACCCAATGACACCTTTGTTTGGGATGTAGGTCACCAAGCATATACTCATAAAATTCTCACTGGTAGAAAAGAATTAATGTCAACTTTACGTCAAAAAGATGGCATATCAGGCTTTACAAAAAGAAGTGAAAGTGAACATGACGCATTTGGCGCAGGCCATTCATCAACTTCAATAAGTGCAGCTCTAGGAATTGCAATTGCAAATAAATTACAGCAAAACTCTAATACCTCCATTGCAGTGATTGGAGACGGAGCATTAACAGGCGGTATGTCTTTTGAAGCCTTAAATCATGCAGGAGACACCGATGCAAATCTACTTATCGTTCTTAATGATAATGACATGTCTATTTCAAAAAATGTTGGCGCTCTAAGCAAATACCTAACAAGACTTATCTCTGGAAAGATTTATTCAACCATGAAGTTAAAATCTTTGGAGTTCCTAGAAAGCCTTCCTCGAATTCAAAAATTTGCGAAACGCTCCGAAGAGCATCTTAAAGGTATGCTTCTCCCTGGTACACTTTTTGAGGAGTTAGGTATTGATTATTTTGGACCTATAGATGGTCATGATATTTCCATACTCATCAAGACTCTCCAAAACCTAAAAAACATCGATAAACCTCGAATCCTTCATATCATGACTAAAAAAGGTCATGGAGTAGAAGCAGCAGAACAAAACCCTTTGAAGTATCATGGCATTTCACCTCCATCGAACTCTAATAATAATTTTCCAAGTTACAGCAAAGTCTTTGGTGATTGGCTTTGTAATACTGCCGTTAATGATGAGAGATTAATAGGAATTACCCCAGCAATGTCAGAAGGATCAGGAATGGTTGAATTTTCGACAATGTTTCCAGAGCGCTTTTTTGATGTAGCAATTGCTGAACAACATGCAGTCACACTAGCTGGTGGAATGGCTACTAAAGGTTTGAAACCTGTTGTAGCAATATACTCCACTTTCCTACAGCGTGGTTATGATCAATTTATACATGACATTGCTTTACAAAACTTAAATGTCCTTTTTGCAATTGATCGTGCCGGACTTGTTGGCGCCGATGGCGCTACTCATGCAGGAATTTTTGATTTAAGCTTTTTAAGGTGCATACCTAATATTGTTATTATGGCACCAAGTTCATCTCTTGAAATGTATAAAGCTCTAAATGCAGCTCATAATCTAAATGGGCCAGTCTGTGTAAGATTTCCTAGAGGAAAGTCTCATATTGAAGAATTCAAAACTGATGAAGTAATTGAAATTGGAAAAGCCAACATTATTAGAAATGGAAAAGATATTGCAATTTTTGCATTTGGCAATATGCTGGAACCTTCTATCAAGGCAGGTAATGAGCTTGACGCAACCGTTATCGACATGAGATTTATTAAGCCACTAGATGAAGATTTAATAATCAAAATTGCAAACACTAATAAAAAATTAATATCAATAGAGGACAACACTGTTACTGGTGGTGCTGGTAGTGCAATAAATGAATTATTACAGAGAGAAAAAATTAGAACACCACTAAGCATTCTAGGTGTACCAGATCGTATTACTGAGCATGGATCACAAAATGAGCTTTATGAACTTTATGGCCTAGATGCTATGCATATCGTCAAAGCTGGAAGTAGTTAAAGTGAAAGAAACACTAAAAAAATACACTCCTAAGCGTGAAAATATTAATTTAGGTTGGTTAAGTAAATATCTAACTGACCCAGAGCTTTGGAAATGGAATAAGAGAACGATCGCTAAAGCTTTTGCTATTGGACTTTTTTGCGCCTTCCTGCCAATGCCAGCACATACCCTTTTAGCGGCAATTCTTGCGGTTTTATTTTCTGCAAACATTCTACTATCAATGTTTATGGTTTGGGTAAATAACCCAATTACGATTGTTCCGATTTATTACTTCACTTACAAATTAGGTGCGTCCATTATGGGAATTGAAATAGATCCAGATTTTGAATTTTCATTTGGCTATTTAATGGATAATTTAGGTGTTGCCACATTAGCCTTATGGATTGGAGGAATAATTGTCTCTATTGTGTCTGCAATATTAGGGTATTTTTCAATTATTACAATATACAAATATAAAGCATTCAAGAGAATTAAACGTTTGAAATAGGAATACGCTTCCTAATATTAGCCTCAAGAGTATCAACCAGTGATTCATTCTCAACTTTACTGTCAGTTTTACCATCTATATAAAGTAAATTTGGAGAGCCCCCTGTAACAGCAACACTAACCCCTTTAGCCTCACCTGGCCCATTAACTACACAGCCAATAACAGCAACATCGATCGATTCAGTAATATCTTCTAAGCGCGCCTCTAGTTCGTTTACAACTGAAATAACATCAAACTTTTGTCTTGAGCACGAAGGACAAGCAATCAAATTAACCCCTTTCTTTCTTAAGTGAAGTGATTTTAAAATATCGAAACCAACCTTTACCTCATCAACAGGGTCGGATGCTAGTGAGACTCTTATCGTATCACCAATACCTTCACTTAAAAGTAGGCCCATTCCAATTGATGATTTGACAGTACCAGATCTAAATGAGCCAGCCTCGGTAATGCCTAAATGAAGTGGATTATCTATCTGAGAAGCTAATTGACGATATGCAAATACAGTCATAAAAACTTCCGAAGCCTTAAGGGAGACCTTATAGTTATCAAAGTTAAGCCTATCTAGAATATCAATATGCCTAAATGCGGACTCTACCATTGCCTCTGGAGTGGGTTCGGTATATTTTTTCTGTAAATCCTTCTCCAAAGAGCCAGCGTTAACTCCAATACGAATAGGTATACCGTTGTCTTTTGCAGAAGCAACAACCTCTCTTATTCGGTCTTCTTTACCAATATTTCCTGGATTGATTCGAAGGCAGTCTGCGCCATATTTGGCAACCTTTAAGGCAATCTTATAATCAAAATGAATATCAGTAATTAAAGGAATATTAACGTTTTTTTTGATTTTTTTAAAAGCCTCAGCAGCTTCCATTGTAGGTATTGAAACCCTGACTAGATCAGCACCTGCCTTCTCAAGAGAAAGGATTTGTGAAACCGTAGAATTAACATCACAGGTATCTGTATTTGTCATGCTTTGGACGCTAATAGGTGCAGTACCGCCTATAGCAACATCGCCGACGAATATTTGTCTAGAAACTCTTCTATTAATTTTGTGTATTTGCTTCATAAGTACTTATTATTTCATCCAATCTTTCAGTTTCTTTTTCAAGTATTGGAGATGAAATTGGCTGCTCAATATTATCAACAACAGTCTCTATTCTTTCTTCAAAATTATTTGGCTGACTAATTATGATTGAGCTTGATTTATTTTTACCGATTTCTATATCCTGAAAATAATACCAGATACCACTAAAAATTAAAAAAAACAAAAGAAACCATAACAGCTTTCCTCGTAAGCGTTTTTTCTTTTTAGGATAGTAATTGATGCCTTCCAACATTTCTTCTACTCTTATCTAATACTTTTCCAGCTAGTTGACCACAGGCAGCATCAACATCATCACCTCTTGTTCTTCTCGTGGTTGTTCGAATTCCTGATCGATATAAAATGTCTTGAAACTTATCAATAGTAGTATCTTTTGAGGTTTTATATTTAGTTTCTGGAAAAGGATTGAAAGGAATTAAGTTGACCTTAGCCGACTCACCTTGAAACCAAAAGTTTAGTAACTTCGAGAGTGAACGAGCATGTTCGATAGAATCATTAACCCCTTCAAGCATCACATACTCAAACATTACATGTCTTTCCTGAGTTCCTGCATTTAAGTAATAATGACAAGCCTTCATCAGCTCTTTTATAGGGTATTTTTGATTAATTGGAACAAGTATATCCCTTAATTCATCGTTAGGTGCATGCAAAGAGATAGCTAAGCTGACTGGAACTTTATCTGACATTCTGATTAATGCAGGTACAATTCCGGAAGAAGAAATAGTAACCCTTCTTCTAGAAAGCCCAAAAGCCCAATCATCTAATAATATCTCGCACGCATCATAAACCGGCGATTCATTAAGCAAAGGCTCACCCATCCCCATAAATACTACATTAGAAATACGTTTATCTTTTTCTTGTAAATGCTTTTGAGCAATTAATACCTGAGCAATAATCTCATGATTTTTGAGATTACGATTAAAACCTTGATATCCTGTTGAGCAAAAAGTACACGCTAGAGCGCAGCCAACTTGTGAAGATATACATAAGGTACCTCTATCTTTTTGAGGTATATAAACTGTTTCAATATGATTTTCTTCACCAAGCTTAATAACCCACTTAATAACGCCATCCTTTGAGTGACTCATGGAAGCCACTTCAGGTAAGTCAATAGAAGCTATTGCTTGGAGCTTTTGCCTTAAGTCCTTAGAAAAATTATGCATGTCACCAAAGTCAGAGGCACCTTGGTGATAAATCCATTGCATAATTTGTTTTGTGCGAAATGGCTTTTCGTTTAAGTCAGAAAAAAACTTCTTAAGCTTATTTTGGGTAAATCCTAATAAGTTTTGTTTTTCTAGCATAAGAAAAGTTTCTCTTTAGTATGATTATCTAGTTCTCGGACAAACACCATCATCGCCAAAGAAATAGGCAATTTCAATTTCTGCATTTTCTCGTGAATCAGAGCCATGCACTGCATTTTCATCCAAAGATTCAGCAAAGTCAGCTCTAATAGTTCCAGCATCTGCCTCTTTTGGATTAGTAGCGCCCATTATTTCACGATGCTTCGCAACTGCATTATCACCCTCAAGTACTTGAACCATTACAGGTCCAGACGTCATAAAAGTTACTAGATCATTAAAAAAAGGTCTTTCTTGGTGAACAGCATAGAATCCACTAGCCATTGCATTATCCAAATGTATCATTTTTGACGCAACAATTTTAAAACCCGCATTCTCAAAACGAGAGTAAATTTCACCAATTACATTTTTAGCTACTGCATCTGGTTTAATTATTGATAAAGTTTGCTCCATGGATAATCTCCAATTATTTAAAAAAGCGGGTATTTTACCATGCAGTTGAATATTTCTTAGCTTTAGAGATAAAAAATACAATACTCAATTACTAAGTTAAAAAAAATTCAATGTGCTAAATTTTCTTTAAAGATCTTTTTCGACGATAATAATCAAATAAATCAAATCCTCTAAAATAAGCACTAGCTATTGGCAAAAACCATGGCTTACCAAAATAGTAAGGCCTTGTTTCTAAAGGTGTTTGCTCAAAAACAGTAGCCCTTTGATTGGGATTTAATATTTTAAGTGCGGCTTTATGTCCCAAGTAAGGAGCCATCGCAACTCCATTTCCGCAATAGCCAAGTGCAGAATAAATCCCTTTATTACTATTAAGATTTGGCAGTTGACTAAAACTAAACCCAGTAAAGCCTGTCCAACAATGACTAATATCAACATCAACTAGTGAAGGGAAAATTTCAGTCAACATCTTTCTGAGAGTAGGCAATGCTTCTTCAGCCTTCATTGCATGCATAGCTGCTCGAGTTCCTAGCATTATTCTTCTGCCACATGGAGTTGCCCGATAATAACAATAGCGCTTTCGAGTTTCAACCATACAGTGACCTCCTGGCAAAAGAGACTGCACCTTATCTTTACCAATATCAACCGTTGTTATAATAAAGCTTGGTACAGGCAATACACGACGAGATAAATATCTTGAAAGGTTTGATCGAGTATAGCCATTAGTTGCCATGAGAACCTGCTGACACTGAATCGATGAGGTTGAAGTTAAAACATCAAATGTAGGTTCACGTGATTTAGATATTTTATTAACTTGGATTACTGGCCTACTTCCAAAAACCTTTGCCCCTGCATTTATGGCAAGATTTAATAACCCATAATGAAATTTACGGGGCTGGACAGCTCCATGGTCTTGATAAAATTGCCCTCCAAAATATAAATCAGTTTCTATGGATTCAGACATCAATTCAGGTTCTATCATATGTGAATTGAAGTGCTCGATAGCTTTTAATTTTTTTAAGTTTTTTGACATATTAATTTGATCCTGAGGCAACCATGAGGTTCTTAATCTTCCGCATATTTGTAATTCACAATCAATATTATTTTCTTTAATCAAGTTAGTTGTAAAAGCAAGAGAGGCATTAGCTTCCTTATGTAATTGAGCTGCAATTTCTGTGCTATATTTTTGAACCGCTTCTTCAGATGAAACCTTATGACCAGATCCTAACATCCCTCCATTTCTTGTACTAGCGCCAAATCCAATAACTTCAGAATCAAGAACTATTACGTTTTTACCTGCTTTAGATAAAGTAAGTGCAGCACTTAAACCCGTGTAACCCGCTCCAACAATTACAACATCTGCGCTAGAAGGTAATTTATTATTATTTTCGAATTGTGGCTGATCATCCCACCAGTATGGAGTAAATTTAGTCATTTAATTTTCTATGAATTATAAAAAAAGGCGCCTAAGCGCCTTAATTTAACTTTCTGTAAAACTGTATTAATTACAAGCTTCTTTCAATGCTTTACCAGCTTTAAATGCTGCCACATTAGAAGCTTTAATTTGGATAGTTTCCCCTGTTTGTGGATTACGGCCAGTACGAGCTGCGCGACTTCTAACAACAAAGCTACCAAAGCCAGTAAGTTGAACACCGCCACCACTAGCCATTGCTGAAGTAATGGCACCAGTAGTCGCATTCAATGCTCTTGCAGCATCAGCTTTTGACAAGTTAGCACCTGACGCGATTGCATCAATTAATTCTGATTTATTCATTTTAATTCTCTCCAATAAAAGTTTGTTAAACAAAAAAGATAAAGCGAAAGAGGTCAACTTTTACACCTTTTCAGGAGGAAAGAATCAAAAGAAACCATCTGCCTCCAACGCTGTATCTGAGATTCATTGTACTATCAAAATAAAGTTATTTGAAAATAATTACAAAATAATTTTTGTAATTTAACGATTACTATCCTTCAATGCCCTCGCTTTTTCCAATTTCCAATCCCTTTCTTTGATATCTTGACGCTTGTCATGAGCTTTTTTTCCTTTGGCTATTCCAATCTCTAATTTCACTCGACCTCTTGCCCAGTACATTTTTAAAGGAACAACTGTAGCACCTTTCTGAGTTATTTTTTCTCGCAAGCGATTAATTTCGATTCTGTTTAGTAATAATTTTCTGGTTCTTATTGGATCACATTCTACATGACTTGAGGCCGAATTAAGCGGCGATATATGTGCACCAAAAAGAAAGAGCTCATTGTTTTTATAGATGACATAGCTTTCTTTTATTTGCACTTTATTATCCCTAAGGCTTTTGACTTCCCATCCCTGTAAACTTAGGCCAGCTTCTAAGCTTTGTTCGATAAAATAGTCATGCCTTGCTTTTTTATTTAGAGCAATAGTATTTGAATTATCTTTTTTATTTTTTGCCATGCATCATATTTCAAAAAGTGCGATTGTTCCATACACACCTCAGCAGATGTTTGAGCTAGTTAATAATATCGATGACTACTCTCAATTCTTAAACTGGTGTGATTCCTCCTCTATTTTAAATCAATCTGACGATCAAATCACTGCCTCAGTTCAGATTAATCAAGGAGGCCTTAAACAGTCATTTTCAACACTAAATACTTTAACTCCTTATAAATCCATAGAAATGCAGTTACTTGATGGTCCTTTTGATGAACTCTCAGGCGAATGGCGCTTTGAAACTCTTGGTGAAAATGCTTCAAAAGTCCACTTAACTCTTCAATTTAAATTTAAATCAATGGTCATTGATATGGCACTTTCTCCTATCTTTAAAAGCATAGCCAATTCACAATTGGATGCCTTTGTTGCAAGAGCAAAATATATTTATGGCTAAAATTATTGCTCTAAACAAACCTTTTGGTGTTATTTGTCAATTCAGTGGAGATGAAAAAACACTTGCAGAGTATATTGATATACCTAATATCTATCCAGTGGGAAGGCTTGACAAAGATTCTGAAGGTTTGGTTATATTGACTGATGACGGGAAGCTCCAAAATAAAATATCTCACCCAAAATATAACAAAACCAAAACCTATGTTGTTCAGGTCGAAGGTGAAATTAATGATACTGCAATCAATACTCTTGAGAAGGGTGTTAAGCTTAAAGATGGAATTACTAAGCCTGCAACTGTTAAAAAAATTGAAGAGCCAAGTTGGCTTTGGACAAGATCGCCTCCGATTAGAGTTAGAAAAAACATTCCCACATCATGGATTGAGCTTTCAATTATTGAAGGCAAAAATCGTCAAGTTAGAAGAATGACTGCGAGCGTTGGCTTCCCCACCTTAAGACTAATACGAACAAGTATTGATCAATGGAATTTAGGTAATTTATCTTCAGGATCTTATGTCACTCTTTAAGCTAGCCTATGAAGCTCTTATGTGCAACGAGATCGATGAAAAAATTCGTTTAACAAACGAGTTATTGAATTATCATATTTCAAATAATAATGTTAATTCTAAATTCACTATTAAAAAGATATTAATTCCTGGTAGGCCTATAAAACCGAATTTAGTTAACTTTAAAGGTTCTCCGAAGCGTGACCGGTCAGAACTTGGGATGATAAAAAATATTCATGCCATCTGTCATATTGAGTTTAATTCGATTAATTTGGCTTTAGATGCGATATATAGATTTCAGGAGATGCCCATTCAGTTTTATATTGATTGGATAAAGGTTGCTACTGAAGAGACAATACATTTTTCTCTTTTAAGAGAGTATCTTCAAACGCTTGGTTATGATTATGGTGACTTTGATGCCCATAATGGTTTATGGCAAATGACTGTCGACACTGACTATGATGTTTTATCCAGAATGGCTCTAGTTCCGAGAGTCCTGGAAGCTCGCGGATTAGATGTCACCCCTAGCATTAAAAACAAGTTTAAACACTCAAAGTTTAATGAAATGGTTGGAATTTTGGATATTATTTTTCGTGATGAAATTGGACATGTAAAGATTGGGAACTACTGGTATCAAAATCTATGCAGTGAGAGAGATATAGATTCAATCAAAACATTTGATTCATTGATTAAAAAACATATCGGTTCAAATTTGCGAGGACCTTTTAACACTGAAGCAAGACTTTTATCAAACTTCAGCCAAACAGAGCTAGACTATCTTGAACACCCCGAGTTAGTAAATACTAACTAATTTCATCCATCGCCTGGTTTGCTAGAAGGTCAGCCATGTCATTTCCTGGGTCATCACTATGCCCTTTAACCCAATGCCAATTTACCGAAAACTCTTGATTGAGAGTATCTAAACGTTTCCAGAGATCAACATTTTTTACTGGTTTTTTATTAGCAGTTTTCCAACCCTTTGCTTTCCAGCCATCAATCCACTCATTAATACCTTGAATAACATACTTTGAATCAGTATACAAATCAACGATAATGTCACTTGACTTAAGAACTTCTAAAGCTCTAATTGATGCAGTAAGCTCCATTTTATTGTTGGTTGTATTTAACTCAGATCCTTTTAGTTTTTTGTCATGATCTTTATAGCGAAGCCACACTCCCCACCCCCCAATTCCTGGGTTACCTCGACATCCACCATCTGTATATATTACAATTTTTTCCATAACTTAACTATCTACATTAATTTGCATCCAAAACTCAAGCAATGCTAAATGCCACAACCTTGAGCCATTTAATGAAGTCATATAATCTCTCGGGGAATTAATCACCTTATTAATATATTTCTGATCAAAAATTCCCCTATTAAGACAAGAGCTAGACAAAAGTATATCAGACATAAATTCCAAGAAATCACCCTGAATATACTTCAATGCTGGCATTGGAAAATAACCCTTCTTTCGATCAATTACTGAGCTAGGTAAAAGTTCTCGTGCAATTTTCTTGAGGGGATACTTTCCCTCTTCTCTCATTTTCAGAGAGGGTGGTATTTTCAAAGCCCACTCCACAAGCTCAGTATCCATAAAGGGAACCCTTGCCTCAAGACCCCATGCCATAGTCATATTATCTACTCGTTTTACAGGGTCATCAACAACCAATCTTGTAATATCAGTACGAAATACTTTGTCTATAAAAGAGTCTGCGCCTGGCTTTAAAAATTCCTTACTTAACCATTTATGAGTATGGTTTTCTCCTTGATAAATTGGCATGACAGTTTGCAAATACTCATCGTGAGATCTATCAACATAGTGCTTGGAAAAGCTTTCAATTTCATCGCCATGCTCTTTAGCCATTCTAGGATACCAAAAATAACCAGCAAAAGCTTCATCTGCGCCTTGCCCAGATAAAACAACTTTAGAATGTTTTGAGACCTGTTCAGAGAGCAAGTAAAAGGCTATTGCATCTTGTCCAACCATTGGCTCAGACATATTCATTACTGCTTCTGACAATCTAGGCAATACCTCTTGATTGCTTAATAGATACTTTTTATGATCAGTTTTAAATTTAGATACTACTTGATCTGAATACTCAAACTCACTCCCAGACTCATCATCAATATCTTCAAATCCAATAGAAAAAGTACGAATATCTCTATGACCTGCTTCTTTAAGTAACGCAACAATAAGTGAAGAATCTAAACCTCCAGATAGTAAAACACCTATAGGAACATCTGAAGCATCCATCCTTTTAGTTACTGCTGCAGTAAGCAGTTCATGAGTTCTAGCAATATAATCTTCCTCTGAAACATTACCTTCAGGCCTAGTTGCGCTAGGATGCCAATAGGTTTGTTCCTTTATATCTCCTTTTTCACTTAATACAATATATGTACCAGGTTTTAATTTCTTAATTCCATTAATAATAGTATTTGGAGCTGGAACAACACCATGAAGAGATAGTTGTTGTTGTAAAGCAATAGGGTTTACACTTTTATCAAGACCTTGAGTTAATAATGCTTGTGAGTTTGAAGCAAAAGTAAAAGCTTTATTAGTTAAATTATAGTAAAGAGGCTTAATGCCCATTCTATCTCTAGCGATAAAAAGTTTCTTGGAGGGTTTATCCCAAATTGCAAAAGCAAACATACCATCTAAGTGATTAACACAATCCTCTCCCCAGTAATGATATGCCTTAATGATGACTTCAGTATCAGAACTCGAAAAAAATGAATAGCCCTTACTAATTAATCTTGAACGGAGTTGTTTATAGTTATAAATTGTACCGTTAAATACTAAAGTCAATTTTAGAAGATTATCTATCATTGGCTGAGAGCCAGACCTTGACAAATCAATAATACTTAATCGTTGATGTCCAAAACCAATCTTACCCTCAAGCCACTTTCCATTTGAATCTGGCCCTCTTCTTGCAAGCTTGTTCATCATATTGTCTAAAGATTCTGAAGAAGGCGTGTCTCCATCAAATCTAAGCTGACCACAAATACCACACATAAACTATAAAACCTTAACCATTAAATTTAAATATCAAACAACCTCCTAGCAATATAGATACTTGTTAATATATTTCTATAATTGAGGTTGAGTTAGAAATGTAAAATAGTCATTTTATCAAGTATTACTTAGTAATAATGGCTGAAACACTTTACGACAAACTAATGAGTGCTCATATAGTTCGAGAACAGGATGGTGCAACTCTTATATATATTGATCGCCAGCTCATTCATGAAGTCACTTCGCCCCAGGCTTTTGAAGGTCTTACACTTTCAGGAAGAAAACTATGGCGTAACAAGTCAAACTTAGCAGTGCCTGATCATAATGTGCCAACAACTGAGAGATCAAGTGGTGTAAGCAGTATTACCGATCCCGTCTCTAGGCTTCAAGTTGAAACCTTAGATAAGAATTGTAAAACCTTCGATATTAATGAAATCCAAATGAATGACATTCGTCAAGGTATTGTTCATGTTATTGGTCCTGAGCAAGGTGTAACACTTCCAGGAATGAGTATTGTATGTGGCGATTCCCATACAACAACACATGGCGCCCTAGGTGCCTTAGCTTTTGGTATTGGCACCTCAGAAGTCGAGCATGTTCTTGCAACAGGTTGCCTATGGCAGAACAAAGCTAAAAATATGAAAATTGAATTTAATGGTGATTTAGATGACAATATTAGTGCTAAAGATCTGGCACTATATGTAATTGGAAAAATTGGTACTGCGGGTGGAACTGGATTTGCAATTGAGTTTTGTGGTACTGCTATTCAATCTATGAGTATAGAAGGCAGGATGACCCTATGTAATATGTCAATTGAAGCAGGAGCAAAGGTTGGAATAGTTGCAGTAGATGATAAGACCGTTGATTACGTTAAGGGGAGACCTTTTGCACCTATAGATAAGAATTGGGACTTAGCTTTAGAGTATTGGAAGACGTTACATAGCGATGATGATGCACATTTTGATGAATCAATTGTAATAGACGCAAGCATAATTAAACCTCAAGTAACTTGGGGTACATCACCTGAAATGGTGGTTGATATAAATGGTTCAACACCTGACCCAGAAAAAGAAAAAGACCAAGTAAAAGCGGAAAGTATTCGTAACGCACTAAAATATATTCAACTAGAACCCAATACTTCATTAAGTTCAGTTGCAATAGATAAAGTTTTTATAGGTTCCTGCACAAACTCAAGGATTGAAGACTTGCGCATAGCAGCTTCAGTTGCCAAAGGTAAAAAAATTGCTGACAATATAAAACTTGCACTTGTCGTACCAGGTTCTGGGCTCGTCAAACAGCAGGCTGAAGCTGAAGGTCTCGATCAAATTTTTAAAGACGCAGGATTTGAATGGCGAGAGCCCGGATGTTCAATGTGCCTTGCAATGAATGCAGATAAATTAGAGCCTGGAGAGAGATGTGCAAGCACCTCGAATAGGAATTTTGAAGGCAGACAAGGCCAAGGCTCATTCACCCATCTAGTTAGCCCAGCTATTGCTGCAGCGAGTGCGATTACAGGTCATTTTTCAGGAGTAGATTCATGAAAAAATTTACCTCATTAAGCTCTATTGCTATGCCCCTAGATCGAGCAAATATTGACACTGATGCTATCATTCCAAAACAATTCTTAAAATCAATAAAAAGAAGCGGCTTCGGACCTAACTTATTTGATGAATGGCGTTATCTAGATCACGGTGAAGTTGGAATGGATAATTCAATACGCCCAATTAATACTGACTTTGTTTTAAACAATCCAAAATATTCAGGCGCTCAAATTCTTTTAACAAGAAGAAACTTTGGTTGTGGCTCTTCTAGAGAGCATGCCCCTTGGGCTCTAGAGGATTTTGGATTTCGTGCTATTATTGCACCTAGCTTTGCAGATATATTCTATAACAATTGCTTTAAAAATGGTATTCTTCCGATTGTTTTAAGTCATGAAATTGTTGATGATTTATTTAAATATAGCGGTAATATAGCTATCAATCTTGAGGATCAAACTGTTAAAACACAGAACCAGATATTTAATTTTGATGTTGACGCTGAGAGAAAACGTAGACTTCTTAATGGTCTTGATGATATTGGTTTAACATTGCAATATGAAAATCAAATACGTTCTTTTGAGACAGAACACTTTAACAAGTTCCCTTGGCTATGATTGGTCATCTTAAAGGTCAAATAATTAGTAAGAATCCACCCGAAATCCTTATGGAGGTTGGTGGTATTGGCTATGAATTACTCTGTCCAATGTCAACATTCTATGAGCTGGGTAATTCGAATGATGAGCTTTTACTTTTCACACACCTCAGCATCAAAGAGGATGCTCATACGCTATTTGGATTTATATCAAAAGATGAAAAAAATATTTTTAGAGAATTAATAAGAGTTAACGGTGTAGGGCCAAAAGTTGCACTTGCAATATTGTCGCACCTTTCTGTAACCTCTCTTGTTGAGTGCATTGCCACTGAAGACTCAGATCTTTTAGCAAAAACCCCTGGGATTGGTAAAAAGACTGCACTGAAGCTCATAGTTGAATTACAAGATAGACTTAGCAAAGTAGAACTAGTCAGTAGTCATAGCAGAACCAATGGATTTCGACAGAGCAGTAATCCAAATGCCAAACAAGCTATTGAAGCACTTCAGTCTCTTGGCTTTAAAACAAAAGAAGCCAACAAGATGGTTTCAAAAATTGAAGACAAAGATCTCACAACAGAGCAACTGATCCGTTTAGCTCTTCAAAATAAATAACTATACAACTGCTTTCTTTCTAGAGTACTTTGTTTTAATTCTTCCGAGCATATTAATAAAGTCATAGTTCATCAGATACATGCAAGGTAGAAGTATTAGGGTTAGTACTGTTCCAAATATTAATCCATAACCAAGAGCAAGAACCATTGGCTGAAGGAATAAATCTGTACCGCCGACACCATAAGCAAGTGGCAAAACACCGGCCATTGTCGTTAGAGTTGTTAGTACGACAGCTCTTAGACGGTCTCTGGAGCCTCTAGCAATCCAAATAATCTTGTCTTCTAAAGCGGCACTCTTTTCTTTAATATAATTAAGGTGGCTCACCATCACCAAGGAATCATTTACGATTACACCCATCAACGCTAATGAGCCTGTTAAAGCAAAAAAGCTAAGTGGCTGACCATGAAAATAAAAAGCCCAAACTACACCAATCAAAGAGAATGGAACAGCAGCCAATACAAGCATAGGTTGTGAGTATGAATTAAAGAGTATTGCGAGTAAAAGGAAAATGCCAATAATGGCTACAACAAAAGCCCTAAGAAAATCTTGTAAGGAATCTAATGATTCTTGTGCACCACCAGCAGTAATAATGGATACTTGAGGAAAATCAACTGCAAGATTTAACTCCTCTAAAGCGAAGCTCAAAGTTTTAGTTTTAGTTGTTACCTTGTCATCAATACTTGCTGTTAATTTGATTGATCGATCCCCGTCAAAATGGTTGTAATCAGGTTCACCTTCAATCTCTCTAAGAGTTGAGAATTTGCTCATTGGTATTGAGTTACCTTGAATATTTTTAACGGTAGCGTTCTTAATAAAGTTCTCAGTATAGTCATTACTTCCTATATAAATTCTAACATCTTCCTCCTGACCAGCAATAGTAACATCTGTTACATAGGATCCAGAAAATGCAGTTCTAAGATGGCGGTATACTGACTGGTAATCAACTCCAAAGCGAGCCATCTCATCAAAATCAAGCACTGTCTCGATTCGAGGCTTACCAATCTCGTCATTACGATCTATATCATTGACACCATCTATAGCGTTTAGTATTTCTTCAAATCTATTTGCTGCCAAATTTCGCTGAGCATCATTTTCAGCAACAAGAGTAACTTCAATGTCTGATCCCTGCGGTGGTCCAGGTCTAAGCAAAGATATATCAATTTTTTCGGCGCCTTCGACATTTGCTACTAAAGCTGTAAGCTTTTCTTCCATATCTTCAGCTGTTCTCTCTCTGTCATTTGTGGGAATTAAAGCAATTTCAATGTTTGCAACATTTGTGAAGTAGCTGCCAATATTACTTGTAAATGAATCGAGATCTTCACCAATTTCATTAGCAATTATATTTTCAACCTCAATAACTATATTTTCAGTATAGGCAGCTGAGCTTCCATTAGGAGCCTCAACATTTGCAAAAATAACTGTTGCCCCTCTAGTTGGAAATAAATTAAAAGGAATATTTTTTAATGCAAAAAATGATGAATACACAAGCAAAGCGATAAATAGAGGAACAATTAAATATCTCCACCTCAAGACATAGTGCATGCATCTATTGTAAAAATTTTCTACAGGTATAAACCAAGTCCTTTGTTTATCGACTTTTTTTGTTGCCAAGTGGGCTGGTAGAGCGAAAGTAATTTCTAAAAAAGATATACCAAGAGCAAAAATAACAACGACTGGTAAAACGTAAATAAACTTACCCAAAATGCCTGACATGAGAAAAAACGAAGACATAACAAGCATGGTTGATATTATTGTTGTTACAACAGGCATAATGACTCGTTTTAACCCAATTACAACATTTTTATATAGATTACCTTCCTTGGATTTATAGTAGTGAATACTTTCAGCAATAACGATACTATCATCGACAACAATACCCAACACAAGAATAAATCCAGAAAGTGAAATTAGATTAATGGTATTTCCTGTTAGACCAAGTCCAAATACAGTTCCAAGGAGTGTCACTGGAATACTTACAGCAACCCAAAAAGCAGTCTTTATAGATAGAAAAATACCCAAAACAATTAAAACTAAAGCAAGCCCAATGTAGCCATTTTTGATAATGATATCGAGTCTATTTTCAACTGCTTCTGAAGAGTCATCAGTATAAAAAATATTTATATCATCAGGATAATTCTCTTGCAATTCAGAAACACGCTTTCTAACCCTTTTGACTGTTCTAATGATATCTGCCTGATCATTTTTTTTGACCTGAAGGATAAAGCCCTTAGTTCCATTAATTCGAGTGATTGAGGTTTCTTCTTCTTCACCCCTAAATACCTCAGAGATGTCCCTAAGCCTTATTACTGGGCCATCAAAGCTAGACTTAATTACAACATTTTTTATATCATCAATACTTTTAAATTCTGAAAGAATGACGATATTTTTCTCTAAACTTTCTTGATTGTTACCACCAACAGTGAAGCGAGAATTTCGAGTCGAAATTGCTGATATAACCTCGTTAATTGACATGTTGTACTTGTCAAGCTTAACTGGATCAACTTTAATCTGAATTTCACTCTGTAAATAGCCATTTTTATCTATAGAAGCGACACCTTTTATCTTTAGAAGTGCAGTTTCAAGATCATCTGTAATTTGTCTGGCTAGGGGATAATCACCATTTGCACCGTCGATATTAATAGTAATTATGGGAAATTCAGTTACGTTAAAGTCAAACACTTGAGGTAAGTCTGTAACCTCTTCTGGGTAACTTTTAACGCGATTGACGGCATTTCGAACATCATTTTTGACAGTTAAAACATCTTTTAAATCAGCCTCAAGTGTGACAATGATGCTTGAAATTCCCTCACGTGAAGTAGAAGTAATTTCTTTTATCCCTCCAACACTTAATAACTCGTTTTCAATTACGTTGGTTACACTCTTCTCAACATCTTCAGGGGAAGCACCGGGATATGCAGTTGTTATAGCCAGAATTTCAAAGTCAACGGCTGGGAACTGATCTCGCTGCATCCCAACCACTGACAAAACACCAATTGCGATAAAAGCAAGAGAAAAAACCAGCGCAAACTTTTTTTGCCTAACTAAAAAATCTAAAATAGAATCCATAAAAACTATTTTTTAATGCGAAAGGGCTGATTATATAGGCAAAAAATGAAGAAACAATGAAGAAACAATGAAGATTCTATAAATTCCTTGAACGTTTCCTTTGGTTCTCCGTGAGTAATCTTTTACGTATTCTGATATTGTTAGGAGTGACTTCTACCAGTTCGTCATCATCAATAAACTCTAGGGCTTGCTCTAAATCTAGAGCTATTGGTGGAGTCAAAGCCACCGCCTCATCAGTACCTGATGCTCTGACATTAGTTAACTGCTTGCCCTTCATCACATTAATTACAAGATCTTTATCTCTCGTATTAATTCCCACAACCATTCCTTCATATATATCCTCTCCATGCCCAATAAAGAATTTGCCACTTTTTTGTAGGTTAAATATTGCATAAGCAACTGATTTTCCTTGATTCATAGAAATTAGAGAGCCATTAGTTCTTTGTCCAATCTTGCCCTGTTTTTGAGGCCTATAAGAGTCAAATGTTGAATACATAAGTCCAGTTCCAGTGGTTGCCGTTAAAAACTCAGTTCGAAAACCTATTAAGCCTCTAGCTGGAATCATAAAATCGAGTTTCACTCGACCTTTGCCATCTGGTGTCATATTAGTAAGTTCTGCCTTTCTCTCTCCTAATTTCTCCATCACATAGCCCTGGTGGACAGATTCAACATCAACCGTTAAATCTTCAAAAGGCTCACATGTAACACCATCAATTTCTTTTAGAATAACTTGCGGTCTTCCGACAGATAATTCAAAGCCTTCTCTGCGCATCGTTTCGATTAAGATTGAAAGGTGTAACTCACCTCTGCCAGATACCACGAACTCTGAAGAGTCTTGTGTATTCTCAACCCTTAGGGCAACATTATAGATAAGCTCCTTATCAAGGCGCTCTCTTATATTTCTAGATGTTATGTATTTACCATCAAGCCCTGCAAATGGTGAATCATTAACTCGAAATGCCATGCTTACTGTCGGTTCATCTATACTTAAAGGGGGCAATGGCTCTACTTTTGAAGAGTCACAAATTGTATCTGAAATTGATATGTTTTCGATACCAACTATTCCCACGATATCTCCTGCATTTGCAGTACTTACTTCATGCCTTTCAAGGCCATTAAAGCCTAATAGCTGAACAATTTTGATGTTACGCTTTGAGCCATCAGGAGAAACTAAAACATTCTGCATATTTTTCTTGGCGATGCCTCTTTCAATTCGTCCAATACCTATAGCACCTACAAATGAAGAGTAATCCAAAGAAGTAATTTGCATTTGGAACGGGCCATCAAGATCAACATTGGGTGCCTGAACTTTATTAACAATTACTTCAAACATTGGTGTCATATCGCCCTCTCTAACACCATCATCTTCAGAAGCGTAGCCGCCCAGTGCTGAGGCATATATAACAGGGAAATCTAATTGCTCTTCAGTGGCTCCGAGCTGATCAAACAAGTCAAAGACTTGGTCAATTACCCAGTCTGGACGTGCACTGGGCCTGTCAATCTTATTGATTACTACTATAGGATTAAGACCTTGCTCAAATGCTTTTTTTGTGACAAATCGGGTTTGAGGCATTGGTCCATCAACGGCATCAACTAATAGTAAAACACTATCCACCATCGAAAGAACCCTTTCAACTTCACCACCAAAGTCAGCATGGCCAGGAGTATCAACAATATTAATTCTATAATCCCCCCACTTTATTGCAGTGTTCTTTGAGCTAATTGTAATTCCTCTTTCCTTTTCTAGGTCATTAGAATCCATCATACGTTCCGTTGTTTGGAATCGATCGTCAAAGGTCTGAGACTGGGAAAGTAGTTTGTCTACAAGCGTCGTCTTTCCATGGTCTACGTGAGCAATGATTGCGATGTTTCTGAGGTTGTTAGTCATTAAATGCTGTACTCATTAAAAATTGATGGCACATTATCCCGTAAAAACTATGTAAAGCTCAATCTAATTCAAAATCAATTTAAGCTTGCTAGAAGCTTTACTCTTATAAAATAACTGCAATACTTTATTATTAATAATTTTTAGTTGTGGCAAAAAAAGGAAGCTCACGTCGTTGGATGCATGAGCATTTAAATGATGAATACGTAAAAAAAGCTCAAAAAGAGGGTTATAGATGCAGAGCTGTCTATAAGTTACTTGAAATCATTGAAAAAAATAAAATTATCAAAAAAGGTAATAAAGTTCTTGATCTTGGTGCAGCCCCGGGCGGATGGTCTCAAGTTGCTGCAAAAATAGTGGGAGACTCTGGCCAAGTAATAGCTAGTGATATATTATCAATTGAAAAAATAGATGGGGTTAATTTTATACAGGGAGATTTTACTGAACAAACAGTTTACGACGAATTATTAAAATTAACTAATGAAAATTCAATTGATATTGTTCTTTCTGATATGGCTCCTAATATGAGTGGTCAACTATCCGTTGACCTTCCAAAATCAATGTATCTAGCTGAATTAGCTTTAGATATTGCAGTTAAAACCTTAACAATAAATGGACACTTTATTGTAAAGGTTTTCCAAGGTGATGGTTTTGATGCTTATGTTAAAAATGCACGCCAAATTTTTAAAAAAGTTTCAATAATAAAGCCAAAGGCATCACGCCCTAGATCTAAAGAAGTTTATCTACTTGCAAGTCAGTTAAAATAAATCCTTATGCAAAATTTTAGTGAAATTCAAGCTCTTATGAAGAGTGATCTTGAGATGATGGATGACATTCTCATCAACCGGTTAAATTCAAATGTCGAACTTATTAATCAAATGAGTCACTACATTATAAATTCTGGCGGAAAGCGTATTAGACCTCTTCTTTTATTATTGTGCGCAAGAGCTACAAGCTATAGTGGAAAAGATCATCACGCAATGGCTGTAGTAATAGAACTTATCCATACTGCAACTTTGCTTCATGATGATGTGGTTGATGAGTCAGCAACTCGTCGTGGACAGAATACAGCTAATGAATTATGGGGAAATGCACCAAGTGTTCTTGTAGGTGACTTTCTATATTCCAGAGCATTTGAAATTATGGTTGAACCAAACTCTATGGAAATCATGAGGGTGCTATCAAAGGCAACAAACCAAATATCAGAGGGAGAAGTGTTGCAGCTCCTAAACATTAGAAATGCTAAAGTTTCTCGATCTGAGTATTTCGAAGTTATTGAACAAAAAACTGCCTGTCTTTTTAAAGCAGCATGCCAAATAGCAGGAATTTTATCTGAATCCTCTGAAGAACTAATTACCGCACTTGGTAGTTTTGGTATGCACCTAGGTAATGCCTTTCAGATCATTGATGACAATCTAGACTATGAGTCGGATTCATCAATGATTGGAAAAGAAATTGGTGATGACCTATCTGAAGGAAAAGTTACCCTACCTATGATTTATGCTCTTGAGCAAACAACTGGTAAAGAAAATAAAATTCTTACCAATGCTATAACTGAAGCAGATGTATCAAATATTGATAATATTGTTGATATCCTTGTCAATGTCAATGCATTTGAGTTTAGCCGAAATGTTGCAAAAGATGAATCTATAAAGGCTCTAAATTCATTAAAAGTTATCCCAGAATCAAATTATCGATCCGCTCTAAAGCTTTTATGTGAATTGTCCCTAGAAAGACAATCTTAAATATATTTAATGCTCAGCCCAACAATAAAAAAGCAGATACGCTCTTCGTTTGAAGCTGCGAAGACCCAAATTCCTAATTTCACCAATCGTTCATCACAAAACAAAATGATTGCTGAGATAGCAAATACATTAACGGGTGAATTCCCTGAATCAAACCCAATTCTTTGTGTAGAAGCTCCTACGGGAACAGGCAAAACAATGGCATATTTAGTAAGTTGCTTGCCAATTGCAAAAGCAAAAAATAAAAAACTTGTCATAGCCTCTGCAAATATAGCCCTTCAAGAACAAATTCTTAATAAAGATATAGTTGAAGCAAAAAAATACTCTTCGGTTGATTTCGAATATGCTTTAGCTAAAGGAAGATCTCGTTATGTCTGTATTCGAAACTTAATTAATCTGACTGAGGCAAACTCTTCCTCTCAAGCACTTTTTGAGGAGGCACTTCTTTGGGATGAAAAGCCAAGCCAAAATGATCTTGATACACTTAACATGATGAGTGATGATTATTCAGCAACAAGGTGGAGTGGCGAAATTGATGACCTTGAGAGTCCTCCAGATAAATCTCTTTGGCAAAAAGTTGCATGCAACCGATTCACCTGTAATGCTAAAAGTTGTGAATTTTATGATGACTGCGCCTTTTTCAAGGCCAGGAAGAAAGCATCACAATCAGAAGTTATTATTGCTAATCATGATCTCGTATTAGCTGACATTATTAATGGGAACAACATCCTTCCAGATGTTGAGGATTGTATTTTTGTTTTTGATGAAGCTCACCACTTCTCTCAAAAAGCACTATCTCATTTTTCAATAAGCAGTAGTACTGAATTCATGAAAACTTCAATACGTCAATGCCATAGCTCGATTGATCAAATTGCAAAAACAACAAAACAAAAGATCTCTGAAAGCTTTATTGAAAAAACAGATGAAGCGATTGATGACTTAATTGAAGTCATCTCAAATTTTGAATATTTAGATGAGGTGCATTTATTTTCAATAGCCGGAGTTTCAAGCGAGGTAATTAATCTAACTAAAAACTTATTAAACATTTTTAACTTGGCATTTAGTAATTTTTCTGGTCATAAAGAACATTGGGAGGATTATTCTAAGAGCAATAATATTGAACAATCTACAACTGATAATTTAAATAATATAATAGGTCAGAATAATCAAAATTTATCCTCTATTTTGTCTCTTCTAAATACATTCTCGCAGGGTTATAATGCAGAACAGCCACCAGTTAGTAATTGGATAGAAAAATCAAAACTAGCTAATAAAAAAACTAATTATCATCTCAACACTGCAAAGATTGATGTTTCAAGTTTTTTAGATAATCTTATATGGTCTAAATCTGCAGGCGTTATATTAACTTCCGCCACTTTAACCGCGCTAGGAAGCTTCGAACGATTAAATCAGCAGCTGGGTTTGAAATCAAATGAAAATCAATACCTTCGTCTGGCTTCACCTTTTAATCATAAAGAAGTAGACTTTATAGTTGCAAAAATTACTGCAAGCCCTTCTGAAGTTTTTGAGCATACTCAAGAAATTGCAATAGAACTTAAAAACCGTATAGATCAAAATGAAGCTACATTAGTACTTTTTGCATCAAATAACCAAATGCAAATGGTCGCAGATTTATTAGAAAAATCAATGGATTGTAAAATTTTAATTCAAGGCGAATATAGTAAAAAAAATATTTTACAAAGACATATAGAAAAACGCAGAAAAGGAAAAGGCAGCATTATCTTTGGACTGGATAGCTTTGCAGAGGGTGTTGACCTCAAAGGGGATAATTTAAACCACGTGATAATTGCTAAATTACGTTTTAGTGTTCCAAGTTCTCCATTAGAAAAAACCACACAGTCTTATCTTGAATCTTTAAACCGAAACTCCTTTATGGAGATCTCATTACCAGATGCTTCATTAAGATTAATTCAAGCAAGTGGAAGACTTATTAGGACAGAAACAGATACTGGTAAGATTACAATTTTTGATAACAGATTAGTTACTAAGTTTTATGGAAAACATCTGCTCAATTCACTTCCAGAATATAATATTATTATAGAATGACTCTAATTACATAGTGCTATTAGATTTTATTAATAAGTACTAATGCCACATTAGAATAAAATAAATACAAAAAAAATATTAACTATTTAGAAAATGCACTCTCAAGTTCGCACAAAAAAAAGTCAAAAAGCCACAGTTATTGGCGCCGTAGTAGATTTTTTACTTTCAACTATTAAAATCATTGTTGGCGTTATTGGTCAGTCAGGTGCATTAATAGCAGATGGTATTCACTCATTCTCAGACTTACTAACTGATTGGATCACTTGGTATGCAGCGAAGCTTTCGGGTGAGGCTCCTGATGACGACCACCCTTATGGTCATGAGCGATTTGAAACAGTAGCTACTCTTGGATTAAGCATTTTTTTGGCAATTGTTGGCACCATTATTATTTTCGATGGAATTGGTCGTTTTACTGATGCCACTGCTTTAAAGTATGAAGGTTGGCTGATTGCTACTGCGGCATTATCAATTATTAGCAAAGAAGCTTTATATTGGTATACAGTTAAAGTTGCTAAAAACATTAAGTCGGATCTTCTAAAAGCTAATGCTTGGCATCACCGTACTGATGCGTTTTCTTCAATTGTAGTTATTGTTGGTATTATTGGCGCATCAAATGGTTATTTCTTCTTGGACAGTCTTGCAGCAATTATAGTTGGCGTAATGATTATTTATATTGGTTGGAAACTTGGTTTCGAAGCTACCAAAGAGTTAGTGGATACATCAATTGACCCAGAAGATATAAAAATTCTTCACTCGGCACTATCTGGAATCAAAGGAGTTAAAAGCGTTCATACGTTGAGAACGAGAAAGGTTGGTCATAAAAAATCAGCCGATGTTCATGTTCAAGTAAACCCTTTTTTATCAGTAAGTGAAGGTCATATCATTAGTATAAGTGTTGAGCGTGTCGCTAAAGAGTGCTTTGAAGATCTGGATGATGTGACTGTTCATATTGATCCCGAAAATGATGAAGAAAAAGATAATACACCATATAAAAACCTCCCTGAGAGAGCTCAGGCATTAAAAATTATTAACCAGTCTCTTAAACTTGAAAATTGTCATTATAAAATTGATAGAACTCAACTTCATTATCTAGATGGTGAAATCTTAGTGGACTTTTATCTCTCATCTAGTTATTTAAAAAATAAGGACGTCCTAGAAATTAATTCAGAACTTTCTGAAATCATTAAAAAATTACCAGGTTTTGGGGAAGTTAAAGCTTACTTTAGCTAACCCTCTATAGAGCGTGATAGGCATGACAAATAGCTCCAGCTAAGGCATCTCCTGCATCAGCTTGTGGTGCTTTATTCAATTTTAATAGTTGCTGAACCATAAAAGAAACCTGCTCTTTACTAGCATGGCCTCTTCCAACAACTGCCTTCTTGATTTGGTTTGCTGTGTAATCTACCATTGGAATTCCCTGACCTCCAGCAGCTGAAATAATTGCTCCTCGTGCATGACCAAGTTTTATTGCGGCATCAGGATTTGGCCTATCTGGGCGCATAAAAACCCTCTCAATAACCACTATATCAACTTCATGCTTTGAAAGAATTTCTTTAATTCCTGAGTATATTGTAACAATGCGTTCATTTAAATCACCTTGAGTTCGAATACACCCACTATTAACATAACTAAATTTAAGTTTGTCAGCTTTTATCAGTCCGAAACCAGTGATTCTTGAACCAGGATCTATGCCTAATATATTCATTAGAGTATTCTAACAGTTACAGAAAAACAAGCCAATATTTTAGTAAAAAAGTTATAATAATTTTTCAATTTTTACAAAAGGAGTTTTATGGCTGTTTTAGATCTTACACAATCAAATTTTGATGAAACTATTGCAAACAACGAAATTGTAATTATAGATTTCTGGGCCCCATGGTGCGGACCATGCTTGCAATTTGCCCCAACCTTTAAAGAAACTTCAGAAAAAGTTGATGGTGTCGCCTTTGCTAAAATAAATACAGAAGATGAGCAAGCGCTGGGTGCTCATTTTAGAATTCGCTCAATCCCGACATTAATGATTTTTCGTGAAGGTATAGGTATTTTTTCTCAGCCTGGATCAATCTCAGGAAAGGACTTAGAGGATCTCCTAGAAAAAGCCAAAACTATTAATATGGATGAGGTTAGAAAAGAGCTTGAAGCTCAGTAGCTAATCAATATCACTTAGTAAAAAAATTTAAATACTCCTTCTCACTATAGCCAACCATAATATTATCGCCATACACTAAAACAGGCCTCCTTATAAGAGTAGGAAACTTCATTACAAGCTCATGATCAATCTTATTTTTTTGATTTTCTGTCAATGACCGGTATGTTGTTGAGCGTTTATTAATTAACAACTCCGAGCCAACTGAGTCAATCATTGCTTGAAATTCTTTACTTGAAAGCGGACTCTTTCTGTAATCAATAAATTCATAAGAAACATCATTATCAATCAAATACTTTAGCGCTTTTTTGACAGTATCACAGTTCTTAATTCCATAAATTTTAACAAAATTATTCATGATGTACCTTTAAGAAAATAAAGTTTAAATCAAAAACTCAAAAGAGATTCTAACATTCTAGAAGAAAGGTTACGGGGCCATCGTTTACCAATGAAACTTTCATATCAGCGCCAAAAACTCCGCTCTGAATATTGAGAAATGTTTTAAATTTTTCTACCATGTAATCGTATATATTTTCTGCCTCTAATGGGTTCATAGCATTTGAAAATCCTGCTCTAGTACCATTCTTAGTATCTGCAGCAAGTGTAAATTGTGATACTATCAAAACATCGCCATTGATGTCACTAACACTTAAATTCATCTTATCATTTTCATCAGAAAAGACTCGATAAGAAAGTATTTTATTGATCATTTTGTCGGCATGAGATAACTCATCTAATTTTTCAATACCAATAAATACCAGCAGACCTTTGTTAATTTGACCAACATTAGTGCCATCAACTTCAACACTTGAAGATGTTACTCGTTGAATTAGTGCTTTCATTTAGTTAAGATGATAGATAGGAGATATCAGCTACCGATAAAAATAAAGCCCTCACACGACTTATAAGCATCAGACGGGCCTTTCTTACCTCTAAATCGTCGGCATTAACCATGACTGTTTCAAAGAAAGTATCAATTACATCTTTTAAATCAAGTAAAGATCGCATAATAGCTTTATAGTCTTGTTTCTCAGTTAATTGCTTAGTAATTAATTCAGTTACCGTATAAAGTTTTTTCTCTGATTCCTCAAGCAGCATCTTCGAGTTTAACTTATCATGATCTCCCTCAAAATCCTTAAGAATGTTAGCGATTCGCTTGTTGGATTCAATTAAACTCTTCGATTCGTTTTTTTGAGTAAATTCATTAAGCGCCTCAACTCTCTGATGAAAATCAAATGGAGAGCTGGGACTAACTGCAAGAACTGCCTCATAGATACTACTATCTACGCCCAAATCCTTATAGTATGCTTTAAGGCGGTCCATCATAAATTGATAAATTGACAAAGAGGAATCTCTATCTACTTCTTTTAAATGCAAGTTTAGAGAAAAATCGATCAGCTCTTTTAGATTAAGCTCTATTCGAGATTCTAGTAATATTCGTAGCAACCCCAATGCCAACCTTCTAAGGGCGAAAGGATCTTTGGATCCTGTTGGTGCCTGCCCGATACCATAAATACCTGTAATTGTATCCAGTTTGTCCGCAATTGCGACCACAAGACCTTCGTTTGTTGATGGTAATTTGTCCCCAGAAAATCTTGGCTGATAGTGCTCTCTAATGGCAATTGAAACAGCCTTTGACTCACCATCATTAAGTGCATAGTAGCCACCCATAATGCCCTGTAAATCAGCAAACTCTCCGACCATCTCACTCATTAGGTCAGATTTAGATAATAATCCTGCCCTCGCAGAAATATCAGCATCAAATCCAACCAAACCAGCAATATAATTACTAAGAGATTCAATGCGCTTTGCTTTTTCAGCCATTGAACCCAATGACTTCATAAACAAAACATTCTCCAGTTCACCAAGTCTTTGATCAAGTCTAACTAATTTATCTTGATTCCAAAAAAACTCCGCATCTGCAAGTCTTGGGTGAATAACGCGTTCATTTCCTTCAATAATCACCTGTAGATTTGTTGATTCAATATTTGCAACTGAGATGAAAAAATGCAATAAGTTACCCTTACTATCAACCATATGAAAGTATTTTTGATGTAATTTCATAGCTGATATCAGCGCCTCTTCAGGAACAGTTAAGAATCTTTTATCAAATTTTCCTGAGAATGCTCTTGGAAATTCAACCAGAGCGCAAACCTCATCTAATAATAACTCATCAATAACTACTTCAGCATTTTTAGTCTTGGCAACTGTTAAAACTTGTTGACGAATGATTTCCTTACGTTTATTAAAATCGACTTCTATTTTTGCTTTATTGAGCATGATTGAGTGATAGTCATTTGCATGAGATATTTCTAAAAGTGAGTCTTTATTAGATCTTAAACCTCTTGTAGTATTTCCACTTTCTAGCCCCATAATATGAGCTGGTACAACTTCATTATCAAGCATCATCACCAGCCAGTGCACTGGTCTAACAAAAGAGTAGTCCAAATTTCCCCACTTCATAGCTCTAGTGATTGGGATATTATTTATTGAGGACTCAATAACCCTAGGCAGCAAGCTCTGAATACTTTTTCCCGTCTCTTGGGTTTTATAAAAGTAATACTCTTTATTTCCAAGAGAGCGCTTCTTAAGTTCACTTATATCAACACCACAAGACTTAGCAAAACCCTCTATCGCCTTATCTGGTGATTCTACTGAGGGTCCTTTCTTTTCAATAATTTGATCTTGCTGCTTGCTTTGTAATTCAGTAATAGTTATTGCTAGACGTCTCGGAGTGGCGTATGCAATTACATTAGACATTGATATATTGAGCTGCTCAAGCTCGTTAATAATGTTATTCTTTAGGGATTCTGAAAGCTTTAATAAAAGCTTTGGCGGCAATTCTTCAGTACCTAATTCTAATAAAAAGTCTTGCGTTTTCATG
>JAPYSK010000006.1:31265-42620 GCA_029936515.1 Candidatus Thioglobus sp. | reverse complement strand
TTTACGTGAGGTTTGGTTCTTTCAAATTTTTCTTTTGCCATTTTTAATCCCCTATTAAGTATTTAATTTTAAAATAACATCATCTGCTATATTTCTTGGAGCAGCTGTATATTTAGCAAATTCCATAGAATAGTTAGCACGACCTTGAGACATTGAGCGAAGGTCTGTTGCATAGCCAAACATTTCAGCTAAAGGAACTGCAGCTTTAATCTGTTTGCCAGCTGGCGTGTCATCCATAGCACTTACAATACCTCGTCTACGGTTTAAATCACCCATCACATCACCCATATAATTCTCAGGCGTTGACACTTCAACATTCATCATTGGTTCAAGTAATTGAGGATTAGCAAGCTTTACTCCCTCTCTAATACACATAGAGGCTGCAATTTTAAAAGCCATTTCACTTGAGTCTACGTCATGGTAAGAGCCATCATAAACTGTCACCTTAACATCAACTAATGGGAAACCAGCAATAACACCATTCTGCATTTGCTCTTGAATACCTTTATTAACTGCAGGAATATATTCTTTAGGAATAGCGCCACCCTTAATTTCATCAACAAATTCATAGCCTGCACCAGGCTTTTGAGGTTCTATTCTGAGATATACATGTCCATACTGGCCTCGGCCACCAGATTGTTTAGCAAATTTATGTTCGTGCTCTACTAGTGAAGTAATTGTTTCGCGATATGCTACTTGTGGATTTCCAACAGTACAGGCAACATCAAATTCTCGCATCATACGATCAACAATAATATCTAAATGAAGTTCGCCCATACCAGCAATAATTGTTTGTCCAGACTCTTCGTCTGAAGAAACCCTGAAAGATGGGTCCTCATTAGCCAGCTTGCCTAATGCAATACCCATTTTTTCCTGGTCGATCTTAGTTTTAGGCTCAACAGCAACCGCAATAACTGGTTCAGGAAATTCCATTCTTTCAAGAATAATTTTGTCTTTCATGTCACACAAAGTGTCACCAGTAGTTACATCTTTCAAGCCGATAGCCGCAGCAATATCACCAGCTCTTACTTCTTTAATCTCTTCACGGTCGTTAGAGTGCATTTGTACTATACGACCAATACGTTCTTTTTTATCTTTAGATGAGTTGTATACAAAGTCACCTGACTTTAAAACACCAGAATAAACCCTAAAGAATGTTAAATTTCCAACAAAAGGGTCTGTAGCAATTTTAAAAGCTAGTGCAGCAAACGGCTCTTCATCTTTAGGTTGTCTTATTCCTTCTGATTCTGCAGCATCATCTAAAATTCCACTAATAGGATCAACATCTAATGGAGAAGGCATATACATTATCATGGCATCTAATACCGCCTGTACACCTTTATTCTTAAAAGCTGACCCACAGAACATAGGAATAATTTCATTTGCAATTGTCCGTAGTCGAATACCTTGTTTGATTTCATCTGCCGTCAAAGTGCCTTCTTCAAGATACTTTTCCATAAGCTCTTCATTAGCTTCTGCTGCAGATTCAATCATAAATTCGCGCTTCTCATCAGCAAGATTTTGCAAATCAGAAGGTATATCTTTGACGTCGAATGTTGCGCCTTGGTCAGCTTCATTCCAATAAATAGCCTTCATACGAACAAGGTCAATCACACCTTTGAAAGCATCTTCTGCTCCAATAGCAATTTGCATAGGAACTGGATTGGCACCTAATCTTGTTTTAATTTGTCTACATACACGGAAGAAGTCTGCTCCTGCACGGTCCATCTTATTAACAAATCCAATTCTTGGCACATTATATTTGTTCGCTTGCCTCCAAACTGTTTCTGACTGAGGCTCTACACCCCCAACGGCACAAAAAACAGCACAAGCTCCATCTAATACTTTTAGTGAACGTTCAACTTCAATTGTAAAATCAACGTGGCCTGGAGTATCAATAATATTAATTCGATGATCATCAAACTGATTATCCATACCCTTCCAGAAACAAGTTGTTGCCGCTGAAGTAATAGTGATACCTCGCTCTTGCTCTTGCTCCATCCAGTCCATTGTTGCACTTCCATCATGCACTTCACCAATTTTGTGAGTACGTCCTGTGTACAAAAGAATACGTTCAGTAGTAGTTGTCTTTCCGGCATCAATATGTGCCATAATTCCAACATTGCGATAACGGTTAATTGGGGTACTTCTTGCCATGATTGGTTCCTTAAATTACCAGCGGAAATGGGCAAATGCTTTATTAGCCTCTGCCATTCTATGCATATCTTCTTTTTTCTTAAATGCAGTACCACGATTTTGAACTGCATCAAGCACTTCGCCTGCTAACCTTAGTTTCATGCCTTTTTCACCACGCTTACGTGATGCTTCAATAATCCAACGCATTGCTAGAGCAATTTTACGGTCTGACCTTACTTCAACCGGCACTTGGTAAGTTGAACCACCAACACGTCGCGATTTGATTTCAACTTGAGGACCAATATTTTCAAGAGCTTTTTTAAATGTCTCAATTGGCTCTGCATTACCTTTTGACTCAATCGTATCTAATGCTTCATAGACAATCTTTTCAGCAACTGATTTTTTACCATCTAGCATTAAAATATTTACAAACTTAGCCAATACAAGATCGCCATACTTAGGATCCGGTAATATTTGTCTTTTTGGGGCCGCTCTTCTTCTCATATTAGTCTTCTCTTATAAATTATTTTTTAGGTTTTTTTGTGCCGTATTTAGATCGGCCTTGTGTTCTTCCGTCAACACCAGTTGTATCTAATGCACCTCGAATAGTGTGGTAACGTACTCCTGGTAAATCTTTTACACGACCACCGCGAATAAGAATTACTGAGTGTTCTTGTAAATTATGTCCTTCACCACCAATATAAGTAGTCACTTCAGAAGAATTAGTTAATCTGACACGAGCAACCTTTCTTAAAGCAGAGTTTGGCTTCTTAGGTGTTGTTGTATAAACACGAGTGCATACTCCACGTTTTTGTGGACAACTCTCTAATGCTGGAACACCTGTTTTAACAATCTTCTTGCTTCTTGGTTTTCGTACCAATTGATTAATCGTTGACATATAGTTTCCACTCCAATGTAATTTAATTTTTGTGCCCACATAGCGGGTTCAATAAAGCGGGCAATTATACTTTGGTGGTCACTCAAATGTCAATCAATATTAGTCTTTTTTTACTATACTTTCAAAAAAGGAAGAGCATGCTGAATAAACCATATCGAAGACTTCATCAAATTTTCCTTCGTAATATGGATCTGGGACGCTTTGAAGTTCAATGCTAGGGTGATAATCAAGCAATAATTGAATTTGAGACTGACTTTCATTCGGACAGATTGATTTAAGTATCTCAAGGTTATTAACATCCATTGCTATTATGAAGTCATAGTAGTAGAAATCACTTTCATGAACTTGTCTAGCTCTTTGGTTTGATAAATCAACTCCATAGCTTATTGCAGTTGCTTGAGACCTTCTATCAGGTGGATTTCCTATATGGTATGCATGGGTTCCTGCAGAATCTATTTCAAATTTTTCAGAATGATTATTTTTTTTTATAATAGATCTAAATACCCCTTCAGCAGTTGGAGAACGACAAATATTACCCATACAAACAAACAAAATTTTGTTTTTTATTAACACTGTACAAACTTTAATAATTAATCTCGTTCAATTATAAGGCCCAAATTATTCAAATAATATTTATAATCTATTCAATTAACAACGACTAATTATTCAACGCTTGTGGGAAAACCATTAATTGAAATCGCTAAATCAGTTATTCAAACTGAAGCTGACTCTATCCTATTATTAAATGATAGGATAGATCAAAACTTTGATGATGCCTGTCAACTTCTAGCAAGCTGTCAAGGTAAAGTAATTCTTATTGGAATTGGTAAGTCTGGTCATATTGCTAAAAAAATTGCCTCTACCTTTTCTTCTACTGGTACGCCTTCATTCTTCATGCATCCTAGTGAAGCAGGACATGGTGACCTGGGAATGGTTAATTACAATGATGTTTTAGTCATAATTTCATACTCTGGAGAATCTGATGAAATTCTTACACTCCTTCCTGGCATTAAAAGATTAAATGTACCGATTATTAGTATGACTGGTAACGCTCAATCTTCTATCGCTGAGTCGAGCGCATTTCACTTAGATGTTAGTGTTGAAAAAGAGGCCTGCCCACATAATCTAGCTCCAACATCAAGCACTACTGTTGCTTTGGTAATGGGAGATGCGATTGCAATTTCACTTATAAGTGCTCATAACTTTACTTCAGACGATTTTGCAATGTCACACCCTTCAGGTGCACTAGGCAGGCGATTATTGACATTTGTTTCAAGCATTATGAAAACAGGTGTGGATATTCCTATTGTTTCAGTAGAAACATCACTTTTAGATAGTTTATTAGTAATGAGTCAAAAAGCTCTTGGAATGGTTTTAATTGCAGATAATAATAAACTAATTGGTATTTTTACTGACGGTGACTTGAGACGAGCAATTGAATCAAATATGAATTTTCAAGAATTGACTATTCAGAAATTTATGACTAGGAATTGCAAGTCAATAGGAGCAAATGAGCCTGCTTTGAAAGCAATAGAAATGATGGAAAAGTTTAGTTTAAATTCTTTGCCAGTTGTGGATTCTGACAATCAAGTTGTTGGCGCTCTTAATATGCATACCTTGATGCAGGCCAAATTGCTTTAGTGATTAAAGCTGTATTATTGATTTGTATTACTAAGCTCTATAATTCCGAAATATGAAAAATGGATATTAAACTATTATTATCTAATATTCAAAATACATCTCACTCCCTTGATGTAACCGGGCTTTCACTAAACTCTCAAAGCGTTAAAAAAGGCGATCTTTTTGTAGCACTCCAGGGAGAACAAAAGCATGGCTCTGAATTTATTAACAATGCAATTGATAATGGTTGTGTAGCTGTCTTAGTTGAAGATAAAGATATTGAATGTGCGGTGCCTTGCATACGAATCGATGGTCTTAGCTCCTGCCTATCTAAACTTGCTCAAAACTTCTATCAGAAAGCCAAGAATGTTGAACTTATTGGCGTCACAGGAACCAATGGTAAGACCTCAGTAAGTCATTTTATTTCTCAACTTCTTGAAGCTTTAGATGTTAAAAGTGGTGTCATTGGAACGCTTGGAATTAGCCACCTGGATAAAAAAACTATTAACACAACGCCGGATATTTTTACAATTTATAGTGCACTACATGACTATAACAATCAAGGAATAGAGATAGCAATAGTCGAAGCTTCGTCTCATGCGTTATTACAAGAAAGATTGGCAGGACTTTCATTTATTCAAGGAATATTTACAAATCTTACTCAAGATCACTTAGATTACCACGACACCATGGAGAAATATCGAGAAGCAAAAGGTAAATTATTTATAAACAATCCAACAATGAAAGTAATTATTAATCGTGATGATGAAAACCATCCTTATTTTTTAGATATTTCTTCTAACAAAGAAACTGAAACATTTAGTATTAATGACTTAGGTTACTTCAAGAATAATGAAAAAGGCTTTATTTGCGAACTAAATAGTTTTGTTTTCGAATTACCCTTATTAGGTCATTTTAACCTGTCTAATGCTCTGGCTAGCTATACAAGTCTAAAGTTATTGGGTTACAATGATGAGCAAATAATACCAACACTTTCAACACTATTATCGCCTCCTGGGAGGATGCAAAAACTCGATAAACATAAAATTTGGATAGACTATGCACACACCCCTGATGCCCTGTTAAATGCCTTATCAACTCTTAAGATTCATTATCCTGAATCAACTATCAGAGTTCTCTTTGGTTGTGGCGGAGATAGAGATAAAACTAAACGACAAGCTATGGGGGAGATTGCTAGTGACAATGCTCACAGTATAATTCTTACTAATGATAATCCAAGAAGTGAAAAACCGGAAAAAATTATTGATGATATCCTTGCTGGTATTAAAGTAGAAAATGACTGCCAAGTAATACTTGATAGAAAAAAAGCAATCACTTCAGCAGTAACCACACTGGACGAGAATGAAGTATTACTTATTGCTGGAAAGGGTCATGAGACTACTCAAATAATAGGCTCTCAAATACTACCCTTTAGTGACATTGAGGTTGCATTAAATGCTCTTATCTGACACTCAATTGGTTGCCAAACTAGTTAATGGAAAATTATCCTCAAGTAAAGTAGTTAAGTTTGAAGGAGTGTGCACTGATACTAGAGATAAAGTTGCTGGAAAGCTCTTTATTGCACTAGAGGGTAACAATTTTGATGGGCATTCTTTTATCCAAAAAGCAGATTATTTGGGTGCAAAGGCAATTATCGTTAACAAAAAAGTTAACTCAAATTTACCTACTATTCAAGTTAAAAATACAGAGCAGGCTTACCAAAAATTAGCTGCTTGGCACCGAAAATCATGCTCGCCTCAAGTAATAGCTATAACGGGAAGTAATGGTAAAACAACAACAAAAAATATGCTCAATTCTATATTGTCATTACATGCCCCAACCCTTTCAACTAAAGGCAACCTAAACAACCACCTAGGCGTTCCAAAAACACTCCTAGAATTATCTAGAATTCATGAATTCTGTATTATTGAGATGGGTGCAAATCATACTAAAGAAATTAGTCTTTTATGTAATATAGCTCAACCTGATATGGCAGTAATAACAAACGCTAATAATGCACACTTAGGGGAATTTGGCAGTTTAAATAACCTAGTAAAAGCAAAAGGTGAAATCTTTGAGTCTCTGTCTGAAAATGCCATTGCATTAATGAATATAGAGTCTCCCTATATAAAAGTCTGGGAAAAAATATCTGGAACTCAAAGATTTACTTTTTTTGGAAATAAAAGTTCTATTTATGCAAGCCATATTCAACAATCTAGAAGACATCTAAACTTTTTACTGAATTGCAATAATAATAAAATCAATATCACTCTTCCTATGATCGGTTTACACCAAATAGAGAATGCATTAGCTGCCTCTGCTTGCGCTTTGATGCTGGGCGTTAATATTAATCTCATAAAGCAAGGCCTTGAAAACTCTCAACCCGAAAAAGGCCGACTTGAATTAATTGAGCTTAGTAATTTCACTATACTGGATGATAGCTACAACGCAAATCCTCAGTCAATGAAGGCTTCTATTGATACAATCAAACAATTTTCTGGAAAGAAAATTGCTGTCCTAGGGTCGATGGCTGAATTGGGTAAAGAATCAAAAAAAATGCATCAAGAAATTGGAGAGTATGCAAGAAAAGCAGGAATAGATAAACTCCTGACAATTGGTGAAGATGCAAAACATTACAAAGGTGAAAATTTTCCAGACATTAAATCAATTTTCAATGCACTCAATAAAAGCCAAAAAGGTTCAACAATTTTAATAAAAGGTTCTAGAATGATGGAGCTCAATAAATTAGTTGATATTTTAGTAAATACTTTAAACTCTCCTTGACCTTTACTTCAAACATAGCGATAATTACGCAGCTGCGCTCGTGGCTCAACTGGATAGAGTACTCGGCTACGAACCGAGCGGTTGCAGGTTCAAATCCTGCCGAGCGCGCCATACTTGAAAAAGTTTATTCTAAACATCATGAGTCTTTGATAGAATTAGCATTATATGATGACTCTTCCTAACTTAATTACTCTATCAAGGATCGGCTTAATTCCTCTTTTCATAGGTTTGTTTTATTTACAGCCAAACTATTTAGATGGTGAACCCCTTGCTTGGATTAACAATTCTTTAGTGGTAATTTATGCACTTCTTAGTGCTACTGACTTTATTGATGGTTTTTTAGCTAGAAAACTAAACCAAGTGTCTGCTCTTGGGGCATTTCTAGACCCAGTGGCAGACAAGTTAATGGTTTGTACAGCGCTGATTCTCTTAACAGATTATTACCATACTTGGTTTATCACCATACCATCAATTATTATAATTTCCAGGGAGATTCTTGTTTCTGCTCTAAGAGAATGGATGAGTGAAGTTGGCAAAAGGGCTAGGGTTTCAGTTTCATGGATTGGTAAATCTAAAACATTTATGCAAATGATTTCCATATTGTTTCTTCTCTTTCAACAACCGCTATTTGTCTTTTCAAATAAAGAGATTTATATGTTAGGTCTAGCATTCCTATTTTCAGCAACAATTTTGACACTCTGGTCTGGCTTTAATTATCTAATTGCAGGTCTAAAAACATTTGACAGCTAGAAAAAAAACACTATAATTTCAAACCTTATGCGGGAATAGCTCAGCTGGTAGAGCATCACGTTGCCAACGTGAATGTCGCGAGTTCGAATCTCGTTTCCCGCTCCATATTTTAATAGTTTGCATTAGCCTTTATAATTAGGCTTTTATAGATGAAGCTCAATTGGCTGGGTAGCAAAGCGGTTATGCAGGGGCCTGCAAAGCCTTATAGACCGGTTCGACTCCGGTCCCAGCCTCCAATAACAAAAAAAACTCGAATAAATCGAGCTTTTTTTTATTTACATTTTTTAATTCTTAAAATTCATTATTGGCACTCCTTAAAAACAAGCGCCTGACACTTTTCACACTTACTTCTATCGAGACGATCAAACACAATACGGATTGATTCCTCTTTTGATTCGAAAAAATTCTCTCGGCCTATCTCATTAACAAAGTTAACTTTTTCCATAAATTCGTAAGTTGAAGATTTAACATCAACAAAATACAAACTTCCATTAAGCATTTTAAGGCGCCTATGTTCAATTAAAAGACCTTCTATACCAGCTAGATCAATAAAGTTAACACCACTAGCAACAATTAAAATATGATAAATTCTTTGATTATCAACAATCTGGCTAATTTGCCTTTGTATATGATTTATGGAGCCAAAATAAATAGACATATCAATGCGAATTATCTTAAGTTGTGGGCACTGAACTAAAGGTGTCTTTCTGATACTTTGCAGCTTTCTATTACCCTCTCCTGGAGGACTACCAAAGGCTAAAGTATGAACTTCTGGCACAGATGTTTTAGCAATAAAAAGCATCAATGATAATAAAACACCTAAATAAATAGCGAACTCTAATTCAAATAGCAAGGTGGATAAAAAAGTTGCCGTAAAAATAACGCTTTCAGACTTACTATAAGTAAACGTTTTTTTGATACTCTGAAAATCTATCAAGTTATAGGCAACAATTAAAATAATTCCTGCCATCGCTGCGAGAGGCAAGTAGGAAATTAACGGTCCCACAAGAAGAACAATAACCATTAAGAAAAGTGCAGCTAGAATTGCTGATAGAGGTGTTCTTGCTCCAGATTCAAAGTTGACTGCTGTCCTTGTAAAGGAACCAGAAGAAGCATAACCAGAAAAAAAACTTCCAACAATGTTAGATGTTCCCTGACCAATAAATTCTTGGCTATGGTTAATTCTTTGATTAGACTTAGTAGCAATTGATCGTCCAATTGATGATGCCTCAATAAGACCTAAAAGCGCTATTGCAAATGCCTCAGGTGCAAGTGACTTCAATGAGTTTAATGAAAAATTAGGCGATGATAGAGGCGGGAAATAAGCAGGCATTACTCCAACAGTTTTAATACTATCAGTAAAACCACTTAAATAAAAAGCCAAAAAGCCACCTACAAACATTCCAATTAAAAGATAAGGAAATTTAGGTCTTACAAGTTTGATAATAATTGCACTAACTAATGTTCCGAGTCCAACTATAAGTAAGTAAATATTAAATTCTCCAACTCCGGAATATAAATCAATCCAAGTATTAATAAAACTCCCACCCCTTGGAATATGTATTCCCAAAATATAGGGTATCTGACTACTAGCTATTAATAGCGCTGCACCAGCAGTAAAACCAATGACAACATTGTGAGATACAAAGTTAACTAACAGACCAAATTTAGCGAGACCAAAAACTAGTTGATAAACCCCTGCTAAAAAAGTTAGTGTAAGTGCCAATGCCACAAATTCTTCGCTTCCTGGAGCGGCATATTTACTGACTGCAGCAAAAACGACAATTGAAATGGCAGTAGTTGGTCCAGAAACTAAATGAAAAGATGATCCAAACAATGCAGCAATTATCGGAACAACCATAGCCGTATAAAGCCCATACTCTGGAGGCATTCCAGCAATTGTCGCAAATGCTACGCTTTGCGGAAGCACGATTATAGCGCCCGTTAATCCAGCAAAAAAATCTGCCTTAATAGTCTCTATTGTGGTTAATCTAAACCAGACTATAAAGGGGAAAAATTTTGCTAACTGAATCATAATTTTTTACAAAATAAAGGATGAATATACAAAGGGTTGTAGATTATATAGTAAATCCTTTCTATTTAAAGATGTGAAGTAAGAGAATGAATGAATGATAGATATATTATGAAAAAAAATATAAAGCTACAATTGCACTGCAATCATATATACAACAGTTCCGGCAATGATACTCAATAACGCATTTCTTCTATAAAGATGAAATCCAACAGTTACTAATATCGCTATAAAAGTATAGACAATCTCAAAAGAAAGATAGTTGACACCGCGCAACATATATATCAAAAGTATTGTCATGACCATTGGAGGTGTACTTTTAGCAATAAAAGTCAGCATTGGAGTTTCTTTGTGATTGGCAAAAAGCACAAAAGGTGTAAGTCTTGTAGTGTAAGTAGCAGCTGTCATAAACAATATGACTAATAGAAGGTAATTAATATCAACCATCTGACACCACCTTGGTCAATCGTAAAATCATGATTGCAGCAATAGATAAAATAATTGCTACTAAAAGCATATGCTGCGAAAACAATACAAGAGCTATACAAGATGAACAGAAGGCAATAAAAAATGGCAATGATTTTCTGACTTTAATCCATTGCTCTATTAGCAAGACTACAAACAAGGCAGTAGCTGCAAACTCCATACCCTCAGTATCGAAAGATAGAGCATCGCCAATTATGGCGCCAATAGTGCAGCCCAGCACCCAATAAATTTGAGAAAAGAGTGTAATGAATAGGTAGTACCTCTCCCTGTTAAAATTCTCAGGAACTTTAATAGTTGTCATTAAGGCATATGTCTCATCGGTTAAGCCGAAAATCAGATAAAACTTTCTAAAACTCCAACGACCAAAACTCTTAAGAAATGCCAAACCATAAAATAAATGCCTAGAGTTGAGAAAAAAAGTAGATATTGCAATCTCCAATAAACCTACACCCGCACCTATCAGACCAATAGCCATAAATTGTGCAGCTCCAGCATAAACAAAAATGCCCATTAATGTAGAGAAATACCATGGATAGCCAAGCTCTTGAAACAACAATCCAAATGCAATACCCAATGGCAAGAAACCAAAAAGGATTGGAAGTGTTACGTTAAATGCTGAACGAATCATTTCGTAATTATAACTTCAGCT
>JAPYSK010000006.1:0-31165 GCA_029936515.1 Candidatus Thioglobus sp. | reverse complement strand
TATAATATGATTATTCTAACTCATACATATGAGTTAAAAAAATCTATAAAATCTAGCTAAGCCTAATTTAATTTTTTCCTTAACTCAATTATGTCTAATCTGGTACCTCCTCACGGCAGAAAAAAACTGAAGACTCTTGCATTGCATGGCTCAGAGCGAAAATCAGAACTTAAAAAAGCGGAGTCATTGCCAATATTAATGTGCTCGTCAAGAGAGTTTGGCGATGTAGTTATGCTTGGAATTGGTGGCTTCACCCCTCTCGATGGCTTTATGAATAGAGCAGATTGGCAAAGTGTTTGTGACAACATGACCATGAAAAATGGTTTATTTTGGCCAATCCCTATTACTCTTTCAACCAATGATAAAACAATTAAGGAAGATCAAGAAGTTGCAATAGTTTATGAAAAAACCAATGAGATTATTGCAACGATGGTGATTACTGAAAAATACACAATAGACAGAGAGCATGAATGTAACACAGTTTATAAAACAACCGATATGGAACATCCTGGGGTTGTTTTGGTTATGTCTCAAGGGGAATATAACCTTGCTGGACCAATTAAAGTTCTTTCTGATGGTGGGTTCCCTTCTCAATATGGCAATCTCTACATGACACCTTCTGAAACTCGCGCTTATTTTGATAATAAAGGCTGGTCTTCTATTGCGGCATTCCAAACACGAAATCCTATGCATCGCTCTCATGAATACTTAGCCAAAATTGCGATTGAAATTTGTGACGGAGTCATGATTCACTCAACCTTGGGTGAACTTAAACCGGGAGATATTCCAGCTGAAGTTCGCTCAGAAGCAATTTCTACGTTAATTGAAAATTATTTTGTTGATAATACAGTTTTGCAATCTGGATATCCACTGGATATGCGCTATGCTGGACCTAGAGAGGCTTTACTTCACGCACTATTTAGACAGAACTATGGTTGCTCACATCTCATAGTTGGTCGAGATCATGCTGGTGTTGGAGACTATTATGGACCCTTTGATGCTCACAATATTTTTGATGAAATTAATGATGGATTGGTTACTCAGCCACTTAAGATTGACTGGACATTTTGGTGTAATAAATGCGCAGGAATGTCCAGCATGAAAACCTGCCCTCATAGTCACGAAGATAGATTATTACTATCAGGCTCAAAATTAAGACGTCTCCTTAGTGAAAACTTGGATGTACCTGATAATTTTTCCAGACCTGAAGTCTTAGAAATTCTTCGTAAATATTACTCTGGACTTAAAGGTAGTGAGAAAGTAAAAGTTGAACTCAAGGGACACTCGGCTAAGTAAATCGTTATGAATATAAAATTAACTTCAATTTTTAATCTAAAATGCTGGCCCATTAGTAATAAGCTTTCTGGTTCTATAAATATCAAAACTCAAGGGCACTTATATTCTACAATTCTATGCTCGGAAATATAGTGAATTTAATAATGAAAATACATTACATAATGCAACTAAAACAAAGGAAAAATAAAATATGATTACTATTAATCCATTTTCAGAACTTTCAAGTTTCATTCCGCCAATCGCTATGCAATCTTATGTAATTTTAATGGTCATATTTGTAGCCGGAGGCACAATGCTTGATATGGCTCATAAGAAAAGTGCAAAGTACTTTTTTCAAAACTCGCAAAAGGCCAAAAAATTAGCAACTAACGAAGTTAGTAGCGGTGAAAAAGTTTCGATTGCTTTTAAGACAGCAACTAATGAAGTACTAACTTCTTCTGAATTTTGTAGCACAAAACGTAGAGCCGCTCACCTACTTACAATGTATGGCTTTTTATTATTTGTTATCACAACTGTAATTATGATTTTTAACTACCCTACTACTACCTCTATTACTCCTTCTATACTTCCATTGCTTTGGCATATAGGTGCTGCCATGTTGTGTGTGGGTGGGTACTGGTTCTGGTTTTTTATTCGCGTAGATGTTGCAGCAGAAGGTAACAAATGGTACAGAGTTATTCGTGCTGATTTATTTGTACTCTCTCTTCTTGCTACATGCTCTTTTGCGCTTACCTGGTCATACTTTCAAGCAAGTGGAATTGTTGGATGGCAAACCCTATTTTTTGGCTTGTTTATTTTTTCTAGTACTATTCTATTTGGAGGCGTATTATGGTCAAAATTTGCCCATATGTTTTTTAAGCCTGCTGCTGCTTTTCAAAAACGTATCACTAAAGCTGATGGCTCTAGAGAAAATTTACCAGAGCCTGCTGACCGACCAGAGCAATTTGGACTTGGTATAAAGCGTGAAGCTCCAAGACACTATTAATAACTTTTATATCTATAACTTAATCGGAGATAAATAATATGCCAACTTTTGTATACATGACGCGATGTGATGGCTGTGGACACTGTGTTGATATCTGCCCATCTGATATTATGCATATTGATAAAACTATTAGGCGTGCGGTAAATATTGAGCCTAATATGTGCTGGGAATGCTATTCATGTGTTAAAGCTTGCCCACAAAATGCAATTGACGTTAGAGGATATGCTGACTTCGCACCCTTGGGGCATAGTGTGCGAGTGCTTCGTGAAGAAGAAAAGGGTACTATTTCTTGGAAAATTAAATTTAGAGATGGTCGAGAGAAAAACTTTCTTTCACCAATTACAACTAAGCCATGGGGAGAAAGTATTCCAAAACTTGGTGACTTAGAGGTACCTGATCAAAACGCACTAGACTCTCAGTTACTCTGCTTTGAGCCTGATGCACTGAAAGTTGATACCGGCCTTCCAGTAATAAGTAAAGACAAGTTAAAAGAAGGAGTTTACTACTAATGGGTAAGAGAAAAACTGTTTGGGAAGATTGTGATATTCTTGTTGTTGGTGGAGGTATGGCAGGAACTGGCGCGGCATACGAAGCTAGATATTGGGGTCGCGACATGAAGATTATTTGCGCTGAAAAAGCGAACATTGATCGAAGTGGTGCAGTTGCTCAAGGGCTTTATGCAATAAACTGCTATATGGGAATGCAGTGGGATGAAAATCAACCTGAAGACCATGTACGTTATGCTCGAAATGATTTAATGGGCTTGGTTCGTGAAGACCTAGCTTTTGATATGGCGCGACATGTTGACTCGGCTGTTCATAAATTTGAAGAGTGGGGCTTGCCCATAATGCGAAACGAAGAAACTGGTCGTTATCAGCGTGAAGGAAAATGGCAAATAATGATTCATGGCGAGAGCTATAAGCCTATCGTAGCTGAAGCAGCTCGTAAATCTGCTGACAAAATATACAATCGAATTATGATTACCCACCTTCTAATGGATGAAGGAAGAGATAATCGTGTGGGCGGTGCAGTTGGCTTTAACTGTCGTACTGGTGATTATCATGTCTTCCGTGCAAAAGCTGTTATTGTTGGGGCTGGTGGTGCTTCACATATATTCAAACCTCGTTCTGTAGGTGAGGGAATGGGTCGAACTTGGTATGCTCCATGGAGTAGCGGTTCAGCTTATGCATTACCGATTGAAGTAGGTGCAAAAATGACTCAGATGGAAAACCGTATCGTACTTACACGATTTAAGGATGGATATGGACCGGTAGGAGCATACTTTCTCCACCTTAAAACTTACACTCAAAATACTTACGGTGAAGAATACGAATCAAAATGGTATGAGCATACAAAAGCAATGGTTGGTGAGTACATAGATCACACCCCGACGCCTACATGTTTACGTAACCATGCATTTATTGAAGAAGTTAAGGCTGGTAGAGGGCCAATCCATATGGTTACTATGGAGGCTTTCCAAGACCCTCATCTAGAAGAAGTGGGTTGGGAAAATTTTCTTGGAATGACTGTTGGTCAAGCCGTTGTTTGGGCTTCTCAAAACATAGATCCTAAATATATCAACCCTGAATTAACTACTTCTGAGCCATATGTGATGGGCTCACATGCCACCTGTTCAGGAGCATGGGTAAGCGGCCCTGAAGATATTTCACCCCCTGAATATTTCTGGGGTTACAACCGAATGCTTACAGTTGACGGTCTTTTTGGAGCAGGAGATACAGTTGGCGGAACAGCTCATAAGTTCTCCTCAGGTTCTTTTACAGAAGGACGAATAGCTGCTAAAGCGGCAGTCAAATATATACTCGATATGGGTAATGAAAAAATTCAAGTGAGTAATAAACAGTGTGAAGACTTGAAAGAGATCATTTACAAGCCCCTGGAAAACTACACGGTTGGTCGTAATGAAATTACTGGCGGAACTGTTTCACCTAGCTACCTATTACCTATTCAAGGACTCCAGCGTCTTGAAAAAATTATGGATGAATATTGTGGCGGTATTAGTGTTAACTATATGACAAATGGAAACTTACTTAAACGCTGTATAGAGTTGCTTGGTATATTGCAAGAAGACCTTGAGCATATTGGTGCTGAAGACTTACACCAACTTATGCGCGCATGGGAATTAAAGCACCGCACAATTACTTCAGAATGCGTAGCACAGCATACATTATTTCGTGAAGAAACTCGCTGGCCAGGTTACTATTATAGAGGCGACCATATGAAACTAGATGATGACAATTGGCACTGCTTAACTGTTTCTAGACGGGACCCTAAAACTGGTGAATGGGCTATGGAAAAAGCACCTCTTTATCATATAGTTGATTAACAGCTAGACTAATAAAGCTTCAAATAATGGCCTCTTTTAGAGGCCGAAAAAACCTAATTGGTTTTAACTATTTTGATTATAATTTTTTATTGTTATTCGTTTATTGGATATATTAAATGAATCTTCTTGAAAAAACTGACGATGAAATTCTTGAGATTGCAGAACCTCTTTGGGGTGATCTTGTAGAATCTTCTAATAAAAGAGATTACCTAGGCTTTATTAAACACTTTTCTAAAGAAATGTTGATGGGCGCTAATGAAATAGAAATTGGCAAGCAGTGGTCAAAAAATAAGCTATTATCAAGCCTTTCTGTTGAAAGAGAATTTTTAGGCTGCCTTAGAAGAAATGAATATATATCAGTGCTTTACAAGCAAACTAGCGATGAAGTTCCAGGAGAGTTTTTAGGGCGTTTAGTTCTAGGCATTGAAGATGGCGAAGTAAAAATATTTGGCGCCACAATCTTCTAAGTAGCTAATCTCTTTTAGATAATCCTATGAGCGAAAAAATTACAATAAATAAATTCGTTGAGTTAACTTATAAAATCATCGACCAATCTAATGGCGAAATTATTGAGCAAGTTGAAGAACCATTAGGATATGTCCAAGGTGATAATTCATTATTATTTAACCATGTAACCAAAGAATTAGAAGGCAAATCTGTAGGAGATGAAGTTGAAATTTTGCTTAAATCTACAGATGCCTTTGGCCTCAAGCTTGATGAACTAATTTTTACCGATGACATAGAAAATGTGCCCATGGAGTATCGAGCTATTGGCGCAAGTGTTACTATGCAAAATGATAAGGGTGGGACCAAAGATTTTGTGGTTTCCAGTATTGAAAATGGAAAGCTTACAATTGACGGAAACCATCCACTCGCAGGCAAGGATATTATTTTTTTTGTAGAGGTTCTAACCATTCGTGACGCTACAGCAGATGAGATTATTGCTGGAGGAGCTTCAGAATAAAGGCATAGTCTTAATGACTAATAATGCTTAATCACCTATTCAATTTAAGGAAAAATATCGTCATAAATATGAGGCTGTATAGTCCACTCATCTTGATCTTCTATAGTAAGTGTTAGACATCTCGCAGCACCATAATTACGAATTTGACCTGCAGAACCTGGATTGACAACCCATGGTAATTCTTTGTTATCAATTACTTGTTTATGTGTATGCCCATAAATAATAGCCTTTGCCTCTGGATACGCCTCTCTCAGGGAATCGTGGCTTGGCTCAAAATGGCCATGCATATGGCCATGTTCAATAACTATATTGCCCCCAGGTAGCTCTAATACCTCTACTTCATTAAGAGTATCAATATGGATATCATTATTACCCTTAACAGCAATAAATTTTTGTTTTGGGTTAATTTGTTTTAACGAGTCCTCATCAATAATGTCACCAGCATGAATAACAATATCACAGTTATTCATAAGCCCAACTATTCCTGGATGAATAGCTCCATGAGTGTCTGAAAGAATGCCAATTTTTATCACTATTGAAGGGATTTTAGTCTTAAACGCAAAGCATTAAGCTTAATAAAACCTTCTGCATCTTTTTGATTATAAGCCCCTCCATCATCTTCAAATGTTGCGATTTTTTCACTAAATAAACTATTGTCTGATTTACGGCCAACAACTGAAGTGTTTCCTTTATACAACTTCACTCTTACTACTCCGTTAACATTTTCTTGAGAAGTATCGATCGCAGCCTGCATCATTTCACGCTCTGGTGCAAACCAAAAACCATTGTAAATAAGTTTGGCGTATTTTGGCATAAGTTCATCTTTTAGATGGGCGGCTTCACGATCTAAGGTAAGCGACTCAATAGCACGATGTGCTTTGAGCATAATCGTCCCCGCTGGTGTCTCATAACAGCCACGAGACTTCATGCCAACAAAGCGATTTTCAACGATATCAAGCCTACCAATTCCATGAGCACCGGCACGTTGATTTAGATCTTCCATAACTTGCGCTGGTGACATTGCTTCACCGTTGATGGCTGTAATGTCGCCTTTTTCATAACTTATCTCAACATATTCAGGCTCATCTAGAGCCGCTTCTGGTGAAACTGTCCAGCGCCACATATCCTCTTCAGGTTCTTGCCATGGATCTTCTAAAAGATCTCCTTCATAAGAAATATGAAGAAGGTTAGCATCCATTGAGTATGGAGATTTCTTAGATTGTTTTTGATAATCAACTTCTATATCATGCTCTTTAGCATATTGCATCAAACTTTCTCGAGATGATAAATCCCACTCACGCCAAGGTGCAATTATTTGAATATCAGCATTAATTGCATAGGCACTAAGTTCAAACCTTACTTGATCATTTCCTTTACCTGTAGCGCCATGTGAAATCGCGTCTGCTCCGACTTCTTTCGCAATTTCTACCAGTCGCTTTGAAATCAGTGGTCGGGCAATGGAAGTACCTAAAAGATACTCTCCTTCATAAATAGCGTTTGCACGAAACATTGGAAACACAAAGTCACGAGCAAATTCTTCACGTAAATCCTCAATATAAATTTCCTTGATTCCCATTGCCACAGCTTTAAGGCGAGCCGGCTCAACCTCCTCACCTTGACCAATGTCTGCGGTAAAAGTGACTACCTCACAGTCATACGTCTCTTGTAACCATTTAGCAATAATGCTAGTATCTAAACCACCCGAGTATGCCAATACAACTTTATTCATTGCGTATCTATATAGTTAAATTCTTTTTCATAAAGCACTTCACTTTCAGAAGTGAGTACTTGAACTGTCCATTTTCCTAGCCAAGTATGCCAAAGATTTTTTGATGACCAAACCCTCCAGCGGGGCCCTTTAACATCAAATACTATATCTGCCATAACTTTGTCTTTGTAAATCCAGCGATGGGTGATACTTTGGCCTTGCAGATTACGGATATTTGTAAAAAAGTAGATTTTACCCAAAGAATTATCGAGTTCTTCAATAATATTAATTGGAATCCTATCAACAATATCAAGAGCAAACTCTGCATTTGAAATATTTTCATGAGGCCACTCATCTGCAAATACGTTAATTGATAAGAAAAAGAAAAAAATTAGTATTGTTATTTTCTTCATTCAATCTACCCAAGTTATAACATGTTCGAATAATTGATCATTTGCAACTACATTATCTCTATAAGTTCGACCTCTCACTGAAATACCTGCTAAATGAACACTTTTTTTATCGCCGCTAATTAGAGGGTGCCAAAGAGGTAAATCTTTACCCTCATATATTAACCGATATGCACAAGTACTGGGTAGCCAATTAAATTTTTCTCCCCAATTTGGTTTAATACTTAAGCAGTCTGGAACATAACTTTGTCGGTCCTCGTAGTGCGGACAAGTGCATTCTTCTTCATCCAAATAATGACAAGCAACATCTGTAAAATATATTTTTCCTGAATCCTCATCTTCAAGCTTATGAAGGCAACAGCGCCCACAACCGTCACATAATGACTCCCATTCATCAGAATTCATCTGATGCAAAGTTTTAGATTTCCAAAATGGCTTTTCTCTCATTTTCAAGGTCTTTAATGTGAATTGATATTTACCTTAGATTTAAGAACAATTATAAACTTTTTGCTGAAAACAATCTTTCTATTCCAATTGCAACACCTGAACAATAAGGTAATCCTCCATCTTTCAGCTCATTTAAAAATTGCTTATCTATTAATGGGGTAGTTTTTGAGAGTTTTTTTCTTTTAATTAATTCATTATTAAATCGAAACCGATAATCCTCTCTGCTCTGCAACTCTTGGTAACCATTAGCGATCTCCAGACCGTTAATATATAACTCAAAACGTTGGGCAACAGATCCGTTAATTTGAGCCAAAGCTGCTTGATCTTTGGGGTAATCATAAATAATACAAATAGGAATTTGAGCTATTTTCGGTTCAATTAGGTGAACGAAAAGTAGTGTTTGCAAGTCTTCAATCCAATGAAAATCTGAGTTCAATCCATGAGATTTAGCAATTGATTTTAAGTCATCAAAATCTGTATTCAAAATATCTATTCCACTATTTTGAATAAATGCATCGCTATATGAAACTTTCTCTACATCTGTTGAATGTCCAAGTGCAATTAATAACTCTATTACCTCATCAATTAATTGATGCATCCCAAACCCAAGTCGATAGAACTCCAACATAGAAAATTCATTTGAGTTAAGACTGCCTTGCTCATTATCTCTATAAACTTGAGAAATTTGAAAAATATCGCCGCTACCTTTAAGCAGAAGTCGTTTCATTTCTATTTCTGGTGATGTATGTAAATAGCGCTTATTTGCTTTCTGAATCCCATCATTAACTTCCACACCAATACTATCAATATAGACATCACTTGTTGGTGTTGATAATAGTGAAGGAGTTTTAACTTCAACAATTTTGCGTGAATAAAAGAATTCTCTTATGAGACGAATAAAGTTTTGATACTTTACTAGGTTTGTCTTAATTTCAGACATAGTTAAATGAATTGAATTAAGCGCGACCTGTGTACTCATTAGTTCGAGTATCCACCTTCACCTTATCTCCAATACTCACAAACAAAGGCACCTGAACAACGACGCCTGTATTAAGTGTTGCAGGCTTTCCGCCTGTTCCTGCTGTATCTCCCTTTAGGCCCGGATCAGTGTCAATCACCTCTAAAACAACATGATTAGGAGGGGTTACTGAAATTGGATTGTTATTCCATAAAGTTATAATACAACTATCCTGCTCAACTAAATAATTAATTGCAGTCCCCATAGATGTCTCACTCAAATCAAACTGCTCAAATGATTCAGGCTCCATAAAGTGCCACTTTTCTCCATCACTATACAAGTACTGCATTTCTAGCTCCATAACATCAGCACCCTCAAGAGACTCACCTGATTTGAATGTTTTTTCAAGAGTTTTTCCAGTAATCAAATCTTTAAACTTAACGCGATTAAATGCTTGACCTTTTCCTGGTTTCACAATTTCATTATTAACAATTGAACAAGGGTTACCATCAAGCATCAATTTCAGGCCATTCTTAAATTGACTAGTGTTGTAATTCATATTATTCGGTCCTAAAAGTTGGTTTGATTTGGTAATTGACTTTTTTCACATCTATACTTTGAAAGTATTAACAAAAAAATTAATTTTATTATGTAAACAATTGGGTTAATAAAATAAAGTTAACAATCTAAGAATGATAAAATGCCTTCCCACATATTTTAACCTTTATTTTTCAAAATTATATGCACATACATGAATATCAAGCAAAAGCATTATTCAAAAAACATAATATTAAAGTACCAAATTTAATAGTTATTTCAAATAGCAATGAAACAAGACCTTCCTGTGAAAAACTTGGCGGTTCGGTTTGGGTTGTTAAAGCTCAAGTCCATGCTGGTGGTAGAGGCAAAGGTGGTGGTGTTATCGTCTGTCATGACATTGAAGATGCAGTGAAAGCTAGTGAAAAATTACTAGGTAGCAACCTAATTACTCCTCAAACTGATTCTAATGGGCAACCTATTAATCAAGTTGTTATTGAGGCGGGTCAAGAAATCTCTAAAGAATTATATCTAAGTTTACTAGTTGACCGTTCTACTGAAAGCATAACCATTCTTGCTTCAACGGAAGGAGGCATGGATATTGAGGAGGTTGCCTCTGAATCACCTGAAAAAATTATTAAACAGCCTATTGATCCTTTAGGCGAATTATCCATAAATGAGTGCAATGATGTTGCTACTAAACTTGGATTAAATCTATCACTATATGATCAGTTTGCTTCTACTTTAATTGGACTGTACAGTATCTTTGCAGACAATGATGCCAACCTAATTGAAATTAATCCACTTATCATTACCAAACAAAATGAAATCATAGCTCTTGATGGAAAAATTGATTTTGATGACAATGCACTCTATAGAAATGAGGCGATTGCTAATTTAAGGGATGTCGAACAGGAAGACGAAAAAGAAAGAAGTGCAAGCGAATATCAATTAAATTATATCTCTCTAGATGGAACAGTAGGTTGTATGGTTAATGGTGCAGGTTTGGCGATGGCGACAATGGATTTAATAGAATATCATGGCGGCTCTCCAGCTAATTTTTTAGATGTAGGTGGTGGTACAACTGCTGAAAGAGTTGCCAAAGCTTTTGAAATAATCCAGAGCGGTAAAAATGTAAACTCGATTCTTGTCAATATTTTTGGTGGAATAGTTCGTTGTGATCTTATTGCTAGTGGCATATTACAGGCAATAGAAAAAGTGGGTTTAACCCTTCCTATTGTTGTAAGACTTGAGGGAACAAATGCCAAAGAAGGACTTAAAATTTTAAATGGAAGTGACTTTAATATTATCACTGAGGCTGACTTAACTAAAGCCGCTAAGCAAGCTGTGGAGATGGCCAAATGAGTGTATTAATTAATAAAAAAACCAAGGTTATTTGCCAAGGATTTACTGGAAAGCAAGGCACATTTCACTCCGAACAGTCAATTGCTTATGGAACAAATTTTGTTGGGGGTGTAACGCCTGGTAAAGGCGGTCAAATACACCTGGATAGACCGGTGTTTAATTCTGTTGAGGAAGCCATTAAAGAAACTGCTGCAAATGCATCAATGATTTATGTTCCACCTAGGTTTGCCTTCGCCTCAATTGTTGAAGCAATTGAGGCAGAAATGCCAGTAATTGCCTGCATTACTGAAGGTATTCCTGTTCAAGATATGATTAAAATCAAGGCTATTATTAAAGGAACTAAATCAACACTGATTGGTCCTAATTGCCCAGGAGTGATTACTCCTGATGAATGTAAACTTGGCATTATGCCTGGCAACATTCATAAAACTGGGTCAGTTGGAATTGTCTCTCGCTCTGGTACCTTAACGTATGAAGCGGTTCACCAAACTTCTCTTGCAGGCCTTGGTCAAAGTACATGCATAGGTATTGGTGGTGACCCAGTTCATGGAATGAATTTTATTGACTGTCTCAAATTGTTTGAAAATGATAAGGATACACATTCAATCGTAATGGTTGGAGAGATTGGTGGTAATGCAGAAGAAGAAGCTGCGGAATATATTTCATCTAATGTCTCTAAACCTGTAATTTCTTATATTGCTGGACTAACAGCACCTAAAGGAAAAAGAATGGGACATGCTGGAGCCGTCATAAGTGGCGGTAGTGGTGATGCTAAAAGTAAAATTAATGCCTTAGAGAATGCCGGCGTTAGTGTTGCACCAAGCCCTGCAATGATGGGACAAACTTTACTTGAAATACTATAATAAACCAATATATCAAAAATAAATTTAAATGCTCATAGTAAGAAATAGTAGATTTGCACTTTCCACAATTTTTGCTGTTAATGGTGCTTTATTCGGTACCTGGGCATCACGAATACCAGCCATTTCAAACATTCACGATTTATCCCCGGCAACCTTAGGATTTTTAATTTTTTTAGCAGGCTCTTCAGCTGTTGTTGCATTTTCTATTTTTGGAAGAGCTGCTGACCGATATGGTGCAGCCTACGTAACTAAGAGAGCTACTTGCTTGCTAATACCATTAACTCTTATCTTCATTGCTTATGCAAACTCAATATGGATGCTTGCAGCTGCAATGATTTTCTTTGGAGGAATACATGGAGGCGTTGATGTTTCTATGAATGCCTGGGCAGCAGAAATTGAACGTAAAAATGATCGCCCTATCATGTCATCTTTTCATGCAATGTGGAGTCTTGGAGCGGGTATTGGAGCAGGTATTGGAGCCATATTAGCCTCCTATAATATAGGGATACAGATGCATTTTACAATCATCTCTATTGTAATTTTTTTGGTTATTCTTAGTATTTTGTCAATTCCATTTCAATCTGAAAAGAAAGAGAGAGAGAATAATGCGCCATTTATCTCAATACCTAAGGGTCCTTTGCTATCTGTAGCCTTTATAACTTTCTTTGCCTCATTAGGTGAAGGAGCTGTAGCAGACTGGAGTGCAATTTTTCTTATAAGTGTTGCGAGTATCAATGATGGAAGTGCCGCTCTAGGTTTTACTGTTTTTTCTATTTGTATGTTTGCTATGAGATTAATGGGTGACAAAATAGCATTTAAGTTTGGACCATCGAAGACAGCTCGTTATTCTGGATTAGTAGCATTGACAGGGTCTATAATTCTTTTGTTATTTGAATCTCTCACTCCTCTATTGATTGGCTTTAGTCTAATAGGACTAGGTATAGCAGTTATCATACCTCTGGCTTTTTCTCGAGCAGGAAATGACAAAAATGTATCTCAGGGAAAAGCTATAGCGAGTATAGCTACCTTAGGTTATGGCGGAATGCTATTAGGTCCCTTGTTTGTTGGCTTTATTGCTGAAGCTACCTCGATTAAAACCAGCTTTTTCATACTACCACTATTAACCCTCTTAATTTTTTTGCTTTCAAAGCATCTTTCAATAAAGTCTCAATGATTTTTTTCTAAGAGCATTGCATCACCATAACTAAAAAAACGATATTTTTCTTTAATGGCATATTGATACGATTGTAACATTTTTTCAAAACCAATAAAGGCACTCACTAACATCAACAGTGAGGATTTTGGTAAATGAAAATTTGTAATCAAAACGTCGACTATGCGAAACTCAAATCCTGGATAGATAAAAATATCTGTCTCTCCTTTTTGACTTGAAAGCTCTCCATTAAGTGCAATTGATTCGAGCGTTCTCACTGCGGTGGTTCCAACCGCAATAATTCTACCGCCCATCGCTTTTGTTTTTACTATTTTATCAACTGCCTCTTGAGAAATCTCATAGTATTCACTGTGCATTTTATGGTTCTCAATATTTTCAACTTTAACAGGCTGAAAGGTTCCTGCGCCTACGTGAAGTGTTAAAAATGTATGATCTATGCCTTGTTCTTTTAGACTCGATAATAGCGATTCATCAAAATGAAGACCTGCTGTTGGTGCAGCAACTGCACCATTATTTTGAGCATAAACTGTTTGATAACGGTTTGCATCTTCTTTGACATCCTCTCGATCAATATAAGGTGGCAATGGGATATGACCAACTTCATTCAGCACTTTGAGAACAGAATCAGACTCAAAACTGACGCTATAAATGCCAGCATTTTTATCACATATCTTTAATCTAACTTTATTTTCTAGGATAATGTAACTTCCAATTTTTGGAGACCTACTTGCCTTAATCATTGCAAATGCTTCATAGTCACTAACAATACGCTCAATTAAAACTTCAACCTTTCCACCAGAATCTTTCTGCCCAAATAGCCTAGCAGGAATTACTTTAGTATCATTAAGAATTAGCAAATCATTCGGCTTTAAAAAATCACCTAACTGGGAAAATGTTGAATTGATAAAATTATCTTTTAGAACTAATAAGCGTGAATCAGTTCTATTTGCACTAGGTTGTTGAGCAATTAGTGATTTAGGCAACTCAAAATCAAATTCACTTAATTTCATTCTTGCTAAAGTAATCTAATATTTGGTATGCTGCACTTACTATAGCACGAGGGGTAATTGTCGCACCAGTAAACTGATCAAAGATACCGCCATCTCTCTTTACTTTCCATTTCGATCTTTCAGTGTTTTTTAGAGATAGACCAGCAAAGCTTTTAATCCAGTTTGATTTTCTAGTTTCTATTTTATCACCAAGACCTGGTGTTTCTTTGTGGTTAACTACCCGAACTCCTAACAAACTACCGTCAACATTAATACCTGTTAAAAGTCCAATATTGCCGTTATAACCATTAGGGTATGTATGCTCCACTAGGTGAGCAAAAACTGTATTGTTGGTTTTTGCAGGAAAAATAGTGATCGTCTGCTCAATTCCATGCAAATCGATAGTTCTATAAAACTTATCATCCAAAATTGGATTATCGTAGTTACTAACAATCTCATTGAGGCGCTTTATTAATAATTCCTGCTCATTTATTTCAATCTTAGCCTTAGTAGTTTTTTCTGCAAGGCTCACAAAAAAAACACAAATGAGCATAAAAATAAGCATGAGAAAGCCTGACTTTATAATTGTCGAATTTTTCATTTTCCAAGTACTTTTGGTTGTGTGTAAAAGTCAATTAAAGGAACAGTAATATTTAAAAGTAAAACAGCAAAAGCAACAGCATCAGGGTAGCCTCCATACACCCTAATAATGACAATCAAAATACCAATTAAAAAACCATAAATTATTCTGCCTAGGGGAGTTGTACTTGCAGATACTGGATCTGTAGCGATAAAGAAAGCTGCTAGCATAGTGGCTCCACTCAACAAATGAAATATTGAAGAAGCATAATGATTTGAATCCATTAAAAATAAAATCGATGACATCGCCACGACACCTGATAAAAGTGAAATAGGAATCTGCCACAATATAACTCGCCTGAATAAAAGGTAAATTCCACCTACTAGGAAGCCGATATTAATCCATAGCTGGCTTACGGATATTGATCCAATCTCTTTAATAGAAGCACCCATCATTAATTGTGTCTTAACATAATCTAATTTTGTCGCCCCTGTCAGTCCATCAATACTAGATAAACCAAATATAGTCTCAGAAGCATGGGTTATAGATATAAATTCAGAAGGCCACTGAGTCATTTGTAGTGGATAGGAGATTAATAAAAAGGCATAACCCAACATTGCAGGATTAAAAGGGTTATTTCCTAAGCCTCCAAATATTTGTTTACCAAAGATAATAGCAAATAAAACACCCAATACTATTACCCACCATGGAGCAATACTTGGAATTGAAATAGCTAACAAAATAGCAGTCAAAACAGCTGAGCCATCGCTTATTGAAGGTTTAATTGTTTGCCCACGCAACCTTAAAAATATTGCTTCAGCAGCTACAGCAGTTATGCAACCCAATAAAATCTGAATAAGAACTGATAATCCAAAGAAATAAATTTGAGCACCCACACCCAAAACCAATGCATAAATGACTTGTCGCATAATTTGGTTAGTATTGAGAAAGTTAGCTTGCATCTTCTTCCATATTATCAATTTTGGCAGCGTTAACTCGCTCCAAAGCCGCATCAATTTTTTCCTTTTGTGATCTATCTTTTGCCATTTTCTCTTTCAAGGCTATTTTCTTAGCTTCCATCAATGCCGCTCTCTCACTCTTGTTTCTTTCTAGACGCATTTCTCTGAATTCAAATCGCTCTCTAGCCTTCTCTATTTGAGCTTTTTCTTGGGTTTGTTTTTTATACAGCGCTTTAGAAAACTGATAATAATCAACTAAAGGAATGTTACTCGGACAGACATAAGAACAACAACCACACTCAATACAATCAAGAAGATTATAATCCATAGCCTTCTCTATATTTTCACTCTTAGAAAACCAATAAAGTTGTTGGGGCAATAACTCAACAGGGCAAACGGTATTACACATACCACAACGAATACACTCTTGTGCCACAACACTTTCTTGCGCTTTATCAATAAAAATGCAATTAGTATTTTTCGATACTGAATAATCGGTACCCTTAAGGTTAATACCCATCATCAATCCAGCCATAGTAACTTTATGACTTCCTTCTTCAAGATCGACAAAACTTAATAAGTAATCATATGTTGCGCCTAATCTTACCTGAAAATTCTTTGGCTCTTTAATGGCGCTACCCGCAAGCGTAACTGCGCGTGAAATTAATGGACGATTCTCAACAACTGCATCAAACATTGCAACAACAGTTGCTACATTTAGACAGAGGATACCGACATCAGATGCAAACTTTCCTGAAGGTACTTGAATCCCCAGCAGAGTCTTAATTAATATTTTTTCCGCACCTGAAGTGTACTTAGTTGGAATAACTTTAATCTCTATACGCTCATTATTGCAGTACTTATTTAACTCATTAATAGAATCCTGCTTGTCATCTTCAATTGCAATAATTGCTTTCTCAGCACCAATAATGTGCAATAAAACTTCTACTCCACGAATAACTTTCGTTGGGTAAGCCTGCATTAAGGCTGCATCACAAGTAATTCCAGGCTCACATTCTGTTGCATTTATAATTATGTTTTTACAGCCTGCTGCTAAACGCATCTTAGTATGAGTTGGGAAACCAGCACCGCCCATTCCAACGATGCCGGAAATACGTATTTTGTCGTAAATTGTCAGAGGTAAACAAGCCTTATAATTTTCTGTACAGCCAATACTTGTATCGACCCATTCATCTTTACCATCAGACTCAATGGTCACACATAACCCCTTGAGCCCTGACTGATGAGCATAAACATGATTACCTATAGCGGTTACAGTTCCTGAAATAGAAGCGTGAACTGGAGCGCACCGATCATCATCTATTGTTGCAATAATTTGTCCTGTTAAAACGTGCTCACCAATACTGACGCATGGTATTGCCTGGTTTCCAATACGCTGTTGCATCGGTAAAACTACTTTGTCTGGCAATGGTATACGTATTAAGTCAATCTCATTAGAGGGGTAAGGATTTTCTATTTTTAGGCCACCCTTGAAGTTACTATTAGGCATGAACTAACTCCTTAAGAGTTGGCACATAAGTTTTAATGGTTGGTTTAATTTCAATCATATCAATACAATCGACCGGGCAAACAGGTAGACATAAATCGCATCCTGTACACTCATCGGCAATGACCTGAGTCATAACCTTCGAGGATCCAACAAAAGCATCCACTGGGCATGCCTGAATACATAAAGTACAACCAATACATACTTTTTCATCAACCACAGCAACTCGCTTTGGTTTTATTTCACCATGCTCCTGATCTAAAGGCAGTGTCTCAACTCCTAAAAGATCCGCTAGGGCATCAACACCATCCTGTCCACCTGGTGGGCACTGGTTTATTTCTGCCTCACCCTTAGCTATCGCCTCAGCATATGGCTTACAGCCTGGAAAGTCGCATTGACCGCACTGGGTTTGAGGCAATATCGCATCGATTTGATCAACTAACGGATTACCTTTGACTTTGAATCTTATTGCAGCGTATCCCAAGCCCAAGCCAAATAATAAAGCTAATACTGAAAGTGTTGAGATTGCATTGATCATCAAACTAATCCAATAAAGCCCATAAATGCCATTGACATAAGTCCTGCAGTTATTAACGCTATAGGAACACCCTGAAATATTTTTGGAACATTTGCAGACTCAATTCGTTCCCTAATTCCTGAGAAAAGTATCAAAACGAAAGAAAAACCCACTGCCGCACCAAAACCATATACTGCAGATTGAAGAAAAGTATTGCTTGCACCAACATTTAGAAGAGCTACACCAAGTACAGCGCAGTTCGTTGTAATGAGTGGTAAAAATACTCCCAGCGATTGATGAAGTACAGGTGAGGTCTTGTTAACTACTAGTTCTGTAAAACCTACGACTGCGGCAATTGTTACAATAAATGCAATTGTTCTAAGGTACTCTAATTCAAATGGTATTAAAAGATAGGTATTAATAAGATAACTCGTAATACTTGCTAAAGTTAAGACGAATGTCGTGGCAAAACCCATGCCAATAGCAGTATCCATTTTATTTGAGACCCCCATGAAAGGGCAAAGTCCCAAAAACTTTACTAGAACAAAATTGTTTACCAAAATTGTACTAATGAGGATTAAAAAATACTCGTTCATATACTGGGTAATTTTAAACTAAATATAGTTTATAGTCTTTATTCACTGTCAATACCTTCAATGCAATTCTATCCCTAGTCCTCTGATAAAAGCGCATCCGCTTCATCGCCACCGGCGTTGACATACCGGTCACGCTAGATGCCGGTGTTAGGATTCAACGAAAGCGCGCTCAATGACGAAGTGCCCCGGCTTAACATTGCGGGCCTCAGTGAAACCCTTCGACTTAAGTATGCTTACTAGCTCCTTGATCATGCTGGGGCTACCGCAGATCATAAAGCGGTCGTCGTCCAAATTAGGATGGGGCTGCTGCAAGTCTAAGAATAGCTTGCCGCAGCGTATCAGCTCAGTAAGGCGGCCGTTGTTTTTATAGGGCTCGCGGGTCACCGTGGGATAGTAGACTAGCTTCTCGCGCACTATCTCCCCTATATACTCATCATTGGGTAGCACGTTTTCAATATAGTCAGTATAGGCCAGCTCAGAAACCTCGCGCACCCCGTGGGCCAGGATGACTCGGTCGAATTGGTCGTAGATTTCTGGGTCTTTAATAATGCTCAGAAAGGGCGCTATACCGGTGCCGGTTCCGAGCAAGTAAAGGTAGCGCCCGGGAATCATATTATCGGGAATTAAGGTTCCTGTGGAACGCTTACCCACGAGCACCTCATCTCCTATAGCGAGGTTTTGCAGCTTTGAGGTGAGGGCACCGTCAGGCACTTTAATACTGAAGAACTCGAGTTCATGCTCGTAGTTTGCGCTGGCAAAGCTGTAGGCGCGCATCAGTGGCCGTCCGTCAGAGGGCAGCCCAATCATAGTAAAGTGGCCATTTTTGAAACGGTAACTTGGATCGCGGGTGGTGCGGAAGCTAAATAAAGTGTCGTTCCAATGATGAACATGGGTCACTCGCTCGGTCATTAATACCGTCATTCGTACCGTCCTTTAGTTGTTAATTCCATAACATTCTCTGTTAATAAAATTTAGGGAAATTATACTAGTAAATTAATTCTTTAGATTAAGTCCTGAAATATACTTTCTAGTCTCTTTTCTCTGTCAATTCCTTCCAAAAGAAATTCTATCCCAAACCCTTTCATGAAAGTAGTATAAGAACATTTTAGTCAGCACTTCTATAGAGCCTATTGAAGCAGCTATCGCAATACTACCGGTAATTAAATATGAAATTAAAATCGTATCACACGAAGCTAATACTCTCCAAGAGATTGATTTTCCTATAGATCTAGATTTATTTTCTTTCACAGAACTCTCCAAAAAAACTTCAAAAAAAATCAGTACTTTTCTCTAAGTCCTGAATTATTTGCTGCTGCTTGATAACAAATGCTAAATCCATTGGAGTAATCCTCTTCATTGAAGCCCTTATAATCTTCCAATAATTCATAACTCGTAACACCAGACCTAAGCATAAATTGAAGCTGATCTAGATGGGCGTTAATACCAATAATTTCACCTTTAAATCCCCATCTTTTGCTTAAAAAATAAGCCTGTGAATAGCCCCTTCCATCATCGAAATTATTAAAGTCTAAAATAACTAGTTCTATAAAATACAGACTATCTTTCAGAAGCATAATATCATCAGAAGGCTTAATAATAACACCAACTCCAAGAGTTTCATATTTATTGATATTATTAATAAATTCATCAAATTCAACTAGCTCAATATTTTCATTAGCCTTATTTACTATACTTTTTGGTTCAAGAATATCACTCATAAACCTTCTCCTTATATGGATTGATACCAATCCTTTTAAAAACATCTGTAAACCTCTCTTCCTCTTCACGGTTATCCAAATAAACATTCACAATCTCTTCTACAGCATCAACAACATTCTCACCACTTACCGATGGTCCTAACTTCTTACCAATAATAGTTTCGTGAAGAGTTTCTCCTGCTATAGTTATTTGATAATACTCTTCACCATTTTTTTGCATGCCAAGTAAACCAATATCAGCTACATGATGATGCGCACAAGAGTTTTCACATCCAGAAATATTAATGTTCAAGTCACCAATATCAAGCAATTTATTCATATCATCAAAACGCTTTTGAACTCTTGTTGCAATAGGAATAGAAACAGCCTTTGCTAAATCACAGTAATCCCCTCCAGGACAGGCAACTATCTGCGCAAGAGTTCCTTGGTGAGGACTGGCTAATTCATACTTTTCAAGAGACTGCCATAAATCAAAAACTTGATCTTTTCTTACATGTGGAAAAACAATTGTTTGTCTTTTGGTTGTTCTTAGCTCAGTCTCACTATACTTATCTGCTAAATCTGCAAGTATTCGCATTTGTTCTGAGGAAGCATCTCCAGGAGCAGCACCTAACTTTGTAAGTGACACATTAACTATACTATAGCCAGATATCTTATGACTTCGAACATTATTTTTCTTCCAAATACTGTAATTAAAGTCAACCTTGTCGATAAATTTAGCTTGCGGTAACGGCTTAATTGGTAGCTCAAAATCTTTTTTAAGTCCTTCTAATTCAATCAGATTTAATTTCAATTCTGGATCGTCCTTAGTTTGAAGCCAGTCTTCATAAACTAATCGAGAAAATTCAACAGCGCCGAGCTCGCGAACTAGAAACTTAATTCGTAAGCGCTTCTGATGGTCACGGCGTCCTTTCAAGTTATAAATACGCATAACTGATTCAAGATAACTCAGAATATCTTCAACAGGAATAAAAGATGCTGTCTCAGCGCCAACCATTGCAGCCGCACCTAGCCCACCTCCAACAAAAACACTAAAACCTATTTCGCCCTCATCACTTCGAACCAGTCTTAGCCCTAAATCATGGATTTTAAGAGCTGTTTCATCCAGCTTTGCACCGTTAATTGCAATTTTAAATTTACCTGGAAGCCATGAAAATTCTGGATGCAAGTTAAACCATCTCCGTATTAGTTCGCAGTAGGGCCTTGCGTCCTCAATCTCACCCTCTGTTAATCCAGATAAAGGGTCAGCCGTGATATTTCTTGTTGCTTTTCCGCTAGTTTGAATTGCATGAAGACCTACACTTGATAATTCACGAAGGAGGTTTGCGATTTCTGGTAGCTCAATCCAATTAAATTGAATATTTTGGCGAGTTGTAAAATGTCCAAAACCCCTATCATATTTATCTGCTACATCAGCAAGAGCTCTTAATTGTATCGAATTTAGAGTGCCATATGGTATTGCAACTCTCAACATATGAGCATGCAACTCCATATATAACCCATTCCTTAGCCTAAGACTTCTGAATTTAGCTTCATCCAAATCACCCGATAAATGACGGTTTAATTGCTTCTCAAACTGATCGACTCGTTCGACTAAAAATTCGCTATCCTCAGGACTATATTGATACATATTACTATTATTTTAAAATTATGATGGTTATTATAGTAAAATGTTCTATATTTATATTAATTTTATAATAAAAGATAATAATATTTTAATAAAATACATATTTATAGAAAAATATTATAATTTAACCTAAATTTGGATGAGATTATGGATGCTATCGACATTAAATTATTAGACCTCCTTCAACAGAATGCTGAATTAACCATTCAAGAGCTTTCAACTGAAGTTCACTTATCAACCACGCCGTGCTGGAAAAGAATTAATCAATTAAAAAATAATGGTTATATAAGCAAAACAGTATCACTAGTTGACCGAAAAATGGTTGGGTCAAATGTTACCGCTATGGTATTTGTAACTGTAAACACTCACGATCAACAAAAGATCAAAATCTTTGCAGAAACTGTTCTAGAAATTCCTGAGGTTATTGAATGTTATCGGATGAGTGGTGAGATTGATTACTTACTTAAAGTTGTTGTAAGCGATATTGAAAGTTATGACACTTTTTATAAAAATTTAATTGCGCAAGTTCAATTTCTTAAAGTAACCTCTCACTTTGCTATTGAAGAAATCAAAAGCACAACTAAAATTCCTCTTAGTCAACTCGAAAAACTTAGTAAAAAAGCAAACTAACTAGAAAAAACTTTCACTAATCCAATTACACAAACAAACAAAAGAACGCTCCCCATAAAGCGCTTAAATATTACATCTTTAGCAATAATTTTATCGTGCGCTTTAAGGCCAAAAAAATGTCCAATTGCTGCTATAGGAATTAACATTAACGCAAAGCGCCAGTCTATGTACACCCCCACCATCAAGAATGCCCCCATCTTAATGGACACAAGAAAAAACCACAATACAAATAAGGTGTTTCTTAGCTGCTCTATAACTATATGGCGCATATAAACTGCAACGAGTAGCGGAGCACCATTCAATGACGTGCCTGATATATATCCACCCAGGACTAAAAGTACATTATTAACCCAGCTTTTTTGGGAACTAATTGAACGATCGAGAATCCAAGTAAATGCATAAAAGCTAGTAATTGTATAAACAATCACAGTCATAATATTTGGTGGCAGACTAATCAGTCCTATTACGCCTAGAATTTTTGCCGGCAATATCCAAGGTAGCGTAGTTTTTAGGTAAGCCCAGTCAATTTTTTTAAGTGAATTTGAAAGAGATATTCCAGAAAAAAAAATTAAATGAATTCCAATCACTGGAAGCCAATCAATGGGTGATCCACCAACCAACATTAGCAGTGGCAGTCCTAAAACAACGCCACCAAAACCTAGGCCTGTTCTAACAAATCCAATCCAAATAAAAATCAAAGCAACGAGCGCTAATTCCAAAAACGTAAAGCTCATAACATTCTCATTAAGTTGATAAAAAGAGCTAGAAAGTAATTACTTTGATTGAATAATTTCAGCTAAATAATTTGCACTTTCAGCAGCTAAATCTGAATCAATACTCTCTACCATTACTCTTATCAGTGGCTCTGTACCAGATTTCCTAATAAGAACTCGGCCTTTATCTGAGAGCTTAGATTCAATAACTTTTACTGCATCACTGAGTCTTTCGTTATTAATTAGGTTTACTTCAGCTTCAGTTTTAATATTAATCAGTACCTGAGGGTACTTATTCATTTTTTTTTTAAGGTTATAAAGTGATTGTTCTGATTTGCACAAAACCTCTAAAACTTGCAATGCAGCAATGATGCCATCACCTGAGGTCGACTTGTTAAGACAAATAATATGACCCGAACCCTCGCCGCCCAAGACAGCATGATTTTTAATCAGTTGATCCATAACATGCCTATCACCAACCTCTGCTTCAATAAAATTTATACCCAAATCTGAAAGTGCATCTCGAATTCCCAGATTGGTCATCTTTGTACCCACAACTGTATTTGACTTAAGGTGGCCATTTTTTTTCCATGAATCGGCAATAATAAAAATGAGTTCATCGCCATCGACTTTTTCACCTTTATGATCAACCATTATTAATCGATCGCCATCACCATCAAAAGCAATACCAATATCTGCATTCTGGTCTAACACTTCTTGTTGTAAATGCTTTGTATCAGTGGCTCCGCAATCACGATTAATGTTGTACCCATCAGGTTGATTATTAATCATCACCACACTAGCACCTAATTCCGTAAAAACATCTTCTGCAATATGATAGGTTGCGCCATTTGCACAATCTATTACAATCTTTAAATTCGAAAGGTCCCAATTTTTATCAAATGTTGACTTACAAAATTCGATATACCTACCTACCGCCTGGCCATATCTTTTTGCTTTACCAATAGATGCAGAATCAACACTAACCATAGTGCTTGAGATTTTTTCTTCGATGGCCTTTTGGATTTCATCACTTAGCTTTACACCTTTACTTGAGAAGAATTTAACGCCATTATCTTGAAATTGATTATGAGAAGCACTGATCACAACGCCAGCAGTTGCTCCAAAGGCTTGGGTTAAATATGCAATTGCTGGCGAAGGCATCGGACCCAACAGGCCAACATTAACGCCTGCAGATAAAAAGCCAGCCTCAAGAGCAGACTCAAATAAATACCCAGATACTCTAGTATCTTTTCCAATAATGACACTCGCATTTCCACTCTCTCTTAAAACAGAGCCTACAGCCCAGCCAACTTTTAACAAAAAGTCTGCTGTAATTGGAGCCTTCCCGACTTCTCCTCTAATTCCATCAGTACCAAAAAATTCGTGCAAAAATTACTCCCTAAAATTCTTAATTTGTTGCCAAACTGTGAGCGCATCTTTTGTCTCAGCAACATCGTGAACTCGAATAATATCAGCGCCGTTCTCTACCGCAATCAATGCAGCAGTTACACTTCCAATCATTCTTGAGTCAACATCTTTATCCCCTAGCAGGGAGCCAATCATTGATTTTCTTGAGAGTCCAGCCAAAATCGATACGCCAAACTCATGAAACTCAGACAGATTTTTTAACAAAGCTATATTATGTCCTAAATTCTTCCCAAAACCAAATCCCGGGTCAAGCGTAATCGCATTAAGCTTGATACCTGCACTCTTGCATGCCTCAAGTCTCTGTTCAAAAAAAGCCTTAATATCACTAACAACATTATCGTATGTAGGATTTGTTTGCATCGTTCTTGGACTGCCTTGCATATGCATTAAACACACATCCGCCTGTAAAGAAGCGGCCATTTGCAAAGCACCCTCTGAACGAAGCGCATTAACATCATTAATGATACTTGCGCCTGCATTGAAAGCTTTTTCCATCACAATAGGCTTAGAGGTATCAATCGATATTGGTACATCAATATTACCACTTAAAGCTTCAATAACTGGTATTACGCGATTTAATTCGTCTTCAACACTTACTTCTGGGGCTCCTGGACGAGTTGACTCACCACCAATATCAATAATTCCAGCGCCTTCTTTAACCATTAACTCAGCTTGAGTTATTGCGCTCTTGGAGTCAAAAAATAAACCACCATCTGAAAAAGAGTCTGGTGTAATATTTAGCACGCCCATGATGATTGGTTGACTGACCACCATGATTACCTCAGGCTATGCAAGCTGTTCAGTACTACCGTCAGATTCAGTTTTAGTATTAGTATCTGAAGATGATTTAGATTGCTTTGCTTTTTCACCGCCAGTTCCTAGGTCTGACGAAACCTCATCTGAGTCAACAACTTCAGAAGCCTCACGCATAGGGATGCGCGCCATTAAATCATCAATTTGCAACGTATCAATGGTTTCAAATTCAACTAATGCTGCAGCCATTGCATCCAAAATATCTCTGTTATCTTCAAGAATTTTGTATGCTTGTGAATAATTTAAATCAATTATTTTTCTTATTTCGCTATCTACTTTAGTAAAAGTTTCATCTGAAATATGTTTATGTTTTGTTACTTGGCGACCTAAAAATATTTCGCCCTCTTCTTCGCCATAGGCCATGGGTCCCATCACGCTTGACATTCCCCAAAGTTTGACCATTTTATGAGCAATCTCGGTTGCACGCTCAATATCATTACTAGCGCCGGTTGTTACTGCCTCTTTTCCAAAAACAAGCTCTTCTGCTATTCGTCCACCAAATAAGGAGGCAACTTGAGAGTTCAGTTTGCGTTTTGAAATACTGTAGCTATCTTTTTTAGGTAAAAACATGGTTACTCCCAGCGCTCTCCCCCTAGGAATAATGCTGACCTTATAAACTGGATCATGTTCTGGCATTAATCGTCCAACGATTGCATGGCCTGCCTCATGGAAAGCTGTCATTTCCTTTTCTGATTCATCCATAACCATACCTTTGCGCTCTGCGCCCATCATAATCCTGTCTTTAGCTTTTTCTAGCTCACTCATTCCAACTAACTCTTTACTTAGGCGCGCCGTAATTAACGCAGCCTCATTAGTTAAGTTAGCTAAATCTGCGCCTGAAAATCCAGGCGTACCTCTTGCAATATCCATTGATTTAACATTTTTTGCAATCGGTAGCTTTCTCATATGAACTTTTAAAATAGCGTCGCGGCCATTAATGTCAGGCAAACCAACAGTAACCGTTCTATCAAACCTTCCTGGTCTTAAAAGAGCAGGGTCCAAAACATCTGGACGGTTGGTAGCTGCTACAACGATAATACCCTCTGAGCCTTCAAAACCATCCATTTCAACTAGCATTTGGTTAAGCGTTTGTTCACGCTCATCATGGCCTCCACCCATTCCAGCACCACGTTGACGGCCTACAGCATCAATTTCATCAATAAAAATAATACAAGGGGAATTTTTTTTGGCCTGCTCAAACATATCACGAACTCGAGAGGCACCAACACCAACAAACATTTCTACAAAATCAGAGCCAGAAATAAAAAAGAATGGAACATCTGCCTCACCTGCAACTGCTTTGGCTAATAATGTTTTTCCAGTGCCCGGAGGCCCAACCATTAGAACTCCTTTTGGAATTCTTCCACCAACTTTAGTAAATTTAGCAGGATCAGAGAGAAAATCAACAAGCTCACCAACCTCTTCTTTTGCCTCATCAACACCCGCTACGTCTTCAAACGTCACATTTGACTCATCTTTAGTAATTAGTCGCGCCTTCGACTTGCCAAATGACATTGGGTTTTTACCACCCATAGCGCCACCTGCGCCTCGCATAGTGTACATAATGACACCAATAAGCAACAAAATAGGTGCAAGCGAAATTAACAATTGTTTTATAAAACTTTCTTTAGTAGGGGGTGTTGCTTGAACTGAAACCCCATTATTAAGCAGGTCCCCCATCAAGCCTAGGTCTCCAGGGCTATAGGTATCAAATTTCTGACCGTTCCCAGTCACACCACTAATATTACTACCCGCGATTTTGACGCTAGCAACGTTACCTTGCTTAACGTTTTGGATGAACTGAGAGTAACTAATCTCGTTTGTTTCATCTGTAACTTTAAACTGCCCAAAAAGCGAGGCAAGTACACTCCCTAGAACCAACCATAGTAAAATATTCTTATACATATATTTAAATTTAACCTAAATTAGAAAGGTAAATATACCCTATTGATTAGTTATATATAGGTTTTGATACCATTTTTCAAGGTTTGATGAAATAATTTTTATAGTTATGACATAATGGCTACCACTAGGTTGAATCCTGTTTTGTATCATTTTTACCCGACTTATACTCATTTAAAAACATGAACATTAAACCTGAACAGCTCCCAAATAACCTTCAAAATCGACTGGAACCCGTTTATTTTATATTTGGCTCTGAAATTCTTCTGGTTGAGCAATCTTTAACAACGATTAAAGATGCTGCAAAAAAACAAGGATTTAATGACCGTATTCGTTTTGATATTGATGGCAATTTTTCCTGGGATATTATCTTTAGTACTATCTCAAGTCCGTCACTTTTTGCTGAAAAGCGCATCATTGAATGCCACTTAACAACAGGTAAAATAGGCGTCAAAGGCTCAAAAGCACTTACAGAATTAACCGATAGCATTCCAGATGATGTCTTACTCATTGTCTCTTCAGGTAAGTTAGATAAGGCTCAGCAAAAAAGCAAGTGGTTTAAGGCCTTAGATAAGAAGGGCGTTACTATTCAGCACTGGGAAGTGCAAAGTGAGCATCTTGTTGGCTGGGTCCATAATCAGATGACTCAGCTTGGTTTGAAGCCAAATAACGAGGTTGCAAATGCAATCGCTTATTGCACTGAAGGTAATCTTTTGGCCTCTATGCAGGAAATACAAAAACTTCAAATTGCCTACCCTGATGGTCATATTGATGTTGATGACTATCTTAATCAAATTGACCAACAGTCACATTACACAGTCTTTGGAGTTATTGACGCTGCACTTAAGGGTGACTCTAAAAAAGTTAACAAAATCTTCAGTTCCCTAGTTGATGATGCTACACCCCCTGTAATTTTAATTTCATCACTCTATCGTGAAATAAAGGCCCTCATTGTAATGTCTATTGAACTCAAACAAAACCAGCAAATAGATGTGATCCTTCATAATCACCGGGTTTGGCAAAAACGAAAGCCTTTGATTACAAATGCCCTCAAAGTTCATAGTTATCAGCAACTTCAAAAATTGCTTTTATCACTCGGTCGTATTGACCGCTCTCTCAAAGGTATGGATAATCTAAACGTTTATGATGAGTTGCGAAGTATATTAATTACTTTGTCAGGGAAAATTCAATGGATTCGATAGCGAAACTGATATCAAGCATAGGCCAAAAAGCCAAAAATGCATCTAATACTTTGCGAATCGCAAGTACTGATACAAAGAACTCTGCTTTACTTAATATTGCGAATGAAATTCAAGAGAATCAAGATATTATTCTTGATGCAAACAACAAAGATTTAATTGTTGCAAAAAATAACAATATTGATGATGCGCTTTTGGATCGACTCATGCTTAACAATGAAAGAATTCAAAGTGTTATTGATGGCCTTAAGCAGATTGTCTCTTTGAATGACCCTATTGGTGCTGTTTCTGACCTAGAAACAAGACCTAGCGGTATTAAGATTGGAAAAATGAGAACACCCCTTGGCGTCATTGGGATGATCTATGAATCTCGTCCAAATGTTACCGTAGACGCTGCAGCTTTGTGCATAAAATCTGGTAATGCCATCATTCTTCGTGGTGGTTCTGAGGCAATTAACTCCAATATGGCCTTTTATCATTGCATAAAAAATGGACTCGAAAAAGCTGGACTTAATCCAGACTCGGTTCAACTAATTGAAGTCACTGATCGCGAAGCGGTAACAGAACTCGTTAAAGCTAGTGACTATGTGGATGCTATTATTCCTAGAGGTGGCAAGGGTCTTATAAAAAATGTCAGCAGTAACGCTAAAGTACCGGTTATCAAACACCTTCACGGAGTATGTCACACATATTTAGATAAGGATGCTGACTCTCAAAAAGGAATTGACATTGCGTTCAACGGAAAAACTCGTCGATATGGTGTCTGTAATGCTACTGAAACCCTTCTTGTTCATAAGGATTTTGACAAAGAAGCTCTATCTGAACTAATACAACTCTATTTTGACAAGGGAGTTGAGTTGCGTGGGTGTGAGAGATCGCAGAAACTTTCAAGTAGTATTACTAAAGCATCTGAGGAAGACTGGAGTGAAGAGTATCTTGGACCAATTCTTTCAATGAAAATCGTTGACTCAATTGATGAAGCTATCTCTCATATCGAAAAGTATGGCTCCTCGCATACCGAAGCAATCGTCACAGAAAATGATGAAAGCTCAAAAAAATTCCTTTCAGAGGTTGATTCATCTTCAGTTATGGTTAATGCTTCAACTGGCTTTGCTGATGGATTTGAATACGGATTAGGTGCTGAAATTGGCATCAGTACTGGTAAATTTCATGTCAGAGGCCCTGTAGGACTTGAGGGTTTAACATCTCAAAAATATATCGTCATAGGTGACGGACAAATAAGACCATAGAGAGTGAACATACAATGACAATTAATGAAACACTAGCCATTATTCAAAGAGGTGCTGATGAAATCTTGCCTCTTGATGAGCTCAAGAAAAAACTTGAAAAAAATAAGCCATTAAGAATCAAGCTGGGTATGGATCCAACCGCTCCAGATCTTCACCTCGGTCACACAGTCGTAATTAATAAGATGAAACAGCTCCAAGACCTTGGTCACGAGATTATTTTCTTGATTGGTGATTTCACAGGGATGATTGGTGACCCAACAGGTAAAAATGTTACTCGCAAGCCACTCACAAAAGAAGAGGTTCTTGAAAATGCTAAAAGCTATGAGGATCAGGTCTTTAAGATACTGGATAAAGATAAAACCAGGATAGCTTTCAACTCTGAATGGATGAGTAAGATGAGTTCTGCAGATATGATTTCTCTAGCATCAAAGCAAACGGTTGCTAGAATGCTTGAGCGTGATGACTTTTCAAAGCGATACAAGTCTGGCCAAGCAATTTCAATACATGAGTTTTTATACCCACTAGTTCAAGGTTTTGACTCTGTTGCACTTCAGGCTGATATTGAGCTCGGTGGCTCTGATCAAAAATTTAACCTTTTGGTTGGTAGGGATCTGCAAAAACAAGCAAATATGGAGCCTCAGGTCATTCTTACTATGCCAATATTAGAAGGCCTTGATGGTGTTCAAAAAATGAGTAAGTCACTTGGGAACTATATTGGTATTGACGAACCTGCAGACAGCATGTTTGGCAAATTAATGTCGATTTCTGATGAACTCATGTGGAAATACCTCGAATTGTTAAGCTTTGAATCACTGGAAACTATTGAGTCTTGGAAGCAGGAAGTTGAGAATGGTGAAAATCCAAGAAACATTAAATTTCGCCTTGCCGAAGAAATTATTACGCGATTTCATGATAGTGATCAAGCCAAAAAAGCGCAGCAAAACTTCATTAATAGATTTTCAAAAAACCAAACTCCTGATGAGATGGATGAGTTTACCTTTGCAAAGGGAACTAAGATTGCAAACCTACTTAAAGACTCTAACCTTGTAAGCTCAACTTCTGAAGCCTTCCGAATGATTAAGCAGGGTGCAGCTAAGATGGATGGGGAAAAGATTAGTGATAAAGATTTAATCCCTGACGAAGGCACGTCCGTTTACCAAGTTGGCAAAAGAAAATTTGCGAGAGTGACAATTAGCTAATTTAAATAATCAAGCGTATAATATAAGTATCTGGGGATGACATGGCTTCGACGAGGAGTTGGATTTCAAGGATGCATGTCGAGGATAAAGATTGCTCGTAAAAACGTTCTTTAAATAATAGTTGCAAACGAAAACAACTACGCTTTAGCAGCATAATGCTAACCGTTACTTGAGAGTCGTCTGTACTTTTGGGATAACGGTCGCTTACAGACTCGCCACTATTATTATTTTAGGATAATAGGGTTAAAACCTAAACTAAAATCGCTTTCTACATCCCTGTTGGTCGGGTGGTAAAAAGTTAACTCAATAGGCCTTTACTAAGCATGTAGACTTCTTGACTGAAGGTTTTCGGACGGGGGTTCAATTCCCCCCATCTCCACCAAACTCAATATTAATCAAACCTTTCATATCCCCCTCTTTAAGCCTATCTTACTTATTAAATAGGGCTTTAAGACTATAGCTTAATATTATAATATTTTTTAGT